>NZ_JBHLZP010000196.1:0-14250 GCF_042429965.1 Actinoallomurus acaciae | reverse complement strand
TCGAGCTGCGCCGGGCCGTCGCCGCCGGCGTCATGGGCGTCTCCGGCGACCGCAAGGGCCGCGGCCTCATGCTGGACCAGCCGCTGTGGGAGAACGCCACCGCGGTACGCCGGCTCGGGCTCGGCCGCGACGGCCCGCTGCCCTCGCGTCGCCGCATGGTCACGCGCACGATGGACCTGATCGAGCGGCTGCGGATCCGCGGCGGCCCGCACACCACGGCCGCGCGCCTGTCCGGCGGCAACCAGCAGAAGGTCGTGCTGGCCAAGTGGCTGGACGCCGGCCCCAAGGTCTTCGTGCTGGACGACCCGACCCGCGGCGTGGACATCGGCGCCCGCGCCGAGATGCACGAGATCGTGCGCGGCCTGGCCGGCGAGGGCAAGGTGATCCTGCTCGCCTCGACCGACCTGGCCGAACTGGTCGACCTCTGCGACCGCGTCCTGGTCTTCCAGCACGGCCGCGTCACCGCGCATATCGAGGCCGGGGAACTGACCGAACAGACCCTCAGCCTGGCGATGAACGCCGAACCGGCCAACGGCACGGACCGGGGTCCGTAATCGATGGCCTGGGCGGCGTCCGCGACGCCGATTCCCAGCTGAGCGGCGGTCCGGGACGGCCCGCCGTTGCGCTGAGAGGTCCGCCGATTTGTCGCCTCTGGTGACCTTGCCGGGATGATGCTGGCTAGGGTGCTCGGTGAAGATCACGAAACATCGGAGGCGTCTTGACGCATGCAGGGGTGAGCCGTCGCGATTTCGGGCGGCTGCTGGGCGTGGCGGGGCTGGGGATCGCGGCGCCGGCTCTGGCCGGCACACGGAGCGCGCGGGCGGCCACCCGTACCTGGCGAGTATCGGGGTCCGCCGGGACCGGGCTGGGCGGGTTCGACACGGCGATGAAGACGCTGATGCAGGCGCGGAACATTCCATGCGGCTCGCTGGCGGTCATGCGCGAGGGCAGGCTCATCCTGGCGCGGGGCTACACCTGGAGCGACGACGCGACGCTGAGCGTCCAGCCCACCTCGCTGTTCCGGCTCGCCAGCCTCAGCAAGGCGATCACCGCGACCGCCGTGATGCGGCTCGTGCAGGACGGCGCGCTCAGCCTCGCTACGCCGGTGACCGAGCTGATCGACATGACGCCGCCCACGGGCACCACCGCCGACTCGCGGCTGGACCAGGTGACCGTACGGCGCCTGCTGCAACACCTCGGCGGCTGGGACCGCGACATCACCCCCGACCCGACGTACCAGGACCGGAAGATCGCGACCACGCTCGGCGTGCCCCTGCCGATCGGCAAGGACGACATGGTCAAGTACGGGGCGGGGCTGAAGCTGGACCACGCGCCGGGCAGCACGTACGCCTACAGCAACTACGGCTACCTGCTCCTGGGACAGATCGTGGAAAAGGTCTCCGGGCTGCCCTACGCGACGTACGTCCAGCAGAAGGTGCTCTCACCGCTGGGGATCAGCCGCGTCCGGCCGGGCAGGTCGCTCCAGGGCGATCAGGCACCGGGCGAGGTGCCGTACTACTCCCAGTACACCGGCCCGTCCGTCTTCGACGCCGCCGGCACCACCGTGCCCACGCCGTACGGATCGTTCAACGTGGAGAACCGGACCGCGATGGGCGGCTGGCTCAGCTCCGCGGTCGACCACGTGAAGTTCACCCAGATCTTCGATCTGACCACGAGCGTGCTGACGAAGTCGTCGGTCGACGCGATGTTCGCCAAGCCGGAGACCGGTCTGAACTCCGGTGGTTCCTACTACGGCTTCGGCTGGTTCGTACGGGACGTCACCGGCGGCCAGAACACCTGGCACGACGGCAGCCTGGAGGGCACCACCACCATCGTGACCCGCCGCTACGACGGCATCACCTGGGCCGTGCTGTTCGACCAGCGCGACGATCCGTCCGGCCTGCCCTACGACTACACCACCATCAGCGCCCCGCTGCACAACGTCGCGAACGCGACCACCACCTGGCCGACGATCGACCTGTTCAGCCAGTACTACTAGGCGAGCAGGCCACCGCCGAGACACTGGCGCCGGCGGTGATCGGCGGGACAGCGCGTCGAAGAAGAGCAGCACGGCGGCGACGGTGAGACAGAGCACGATCGGCCAGGTCGGCGCCATGCCGTCGGGCCGTCCACCGGAGGTCCACGCGGCCGGCACCCCGATCGCGTTCGCCTTGGACGGCAACCCGCCGTACTCCTCCAGCAGCCGCCCGCCCGGACCAGCGGGATCCGCTCGGCGATCGCGCGGGTGCGGTCCCGGCCGGGCAGCGCGCCCGCGCAGTACGCCTGGGTCTCGCCTTACGGCGAGGGCGGGCGAAGGCCGTCCATGAGGACGGTGATGTAGGCGTCGGTGAGGTGTTCGGAGGGCCGCGATCGCGCGATCGCGTAGGCGGTCTCGCCGATCAGGGTGGTGGCGACGGCGGGGTCGAGGTCGGTGCGGACCGTGCCGTCCCGTCGCGCTCGGGAGATCATCTCCTCCACGGCGTGGACGAGGTCGGCGCGCCGGGCCGTGGTGGCGGGCAGGTCGAGGCCGCCCAGCTGGTCGTTGATGGCGTGGTGCGCCGACTGGAAGGCGATCAGCTCGGCGAGGAAGGTGCGCAGGGCCTGCTCCGGGGCGGCCTCGTCCAGCAGGTCGCGGGCGCGCCGGACCACCGGTTCGAGCAGGCCGGCGACGGCGGCGTCCAGGAGGGCGTCCTTGCCGCCGAAGGCGCGCACGACGGTCGCCGCTCCGAGGCCGGCTCGCCGGGCGATGGCCTCGACGGTGAGGCCGGTGTCCGGTTCGGCCAGCAGCGCGGTGGCGGCGGCCAGGGCCAGCTCGCGGTTGCGTACGGCGTCGGCCCTTCGGCGGTGTCCGGAGTCGGTTGACAAGTGAAATGCCCCTTCCACATAATCGAACTGGAACGCGTATTTCACTTATCTTATCGAGGGGAATCCGATGAACGAGCGAATCCTGATCTCAGGAGCGAGCCTGGCCGGACTGACGCTGGCGTCCTGGCTCGCCCGGTACGGCTTCCGGCCCACCGTGGTCGAACGCGCTCCCGCGCTGCGTGCCTGGGGCAACGGGGTCGATGTGCGGGACCAGGCCGTCACCGTGGCCGAGCGCATGGGGATCATGGACGACATCCGCGCCGCGGCGGCCGACGTGCGGGGCATGAAGTTCGTCGACGCCGACGACCGCGCCGTCGCGCGGGTCCCCATCGGCGAGCCCGGCGCGGTGGAGATCATGCGCGGCGACCTGGTGGCGCTGCTGCGCGGGACGGCCGACGTGGAGTACGTGTTCGGCGACTCCGTACGGAGCCTGGACCAGGACGACGACGGCGTGACGGTCACGTTCGAGAACGCGCCCGACCGCCGCTTCGACCTGGTCGTCGGCGCCGACGGCATGCACTCCACCGTCCGCCGCCTGGCCTTCGGGCCCGAGGAGCGGTTCGTCCGGTTCCGAGGCCACTACTTCGCCTTCGCGGACGCCGACGCGTCGCTCGGCGAGGACCGCTGCGTGACGATGTACAACCGGCCGGGCCGGATGGCCGGGATCTACCGCTCCGGCAACCATCCCCAGGCCAAGGGCTACTTCATCTTCCGCTCCGGGCGGCTGGCCTACGACCACAGGGACGTCGCGCAGCACCGCCGCCTGGTCCGCGAGGCGTTCGCCGGTGACACGTCCTGGCACACGAAGGAGCTGCTCGCCGCCGCCCTCGCCGACCCGGACTTCTACTTCGACGCCCTCGGCCAGGTGCGCATGGACTCCTGGTCGAAGGGCCGGGTGGTGCTGACGGGTGACGCCGCCTGGTGCGCCTCCCCGGCGTCGGGCGCCGGCGCGGAGCTGGCCCTGGTCGGTGCCTACCGGCTCGCCGGAGAGCTCGCCGCCGCCGGCGGAGACCACCGGGCGGCCTTCCCGCGCTACGAGGCGAGCCACCGGGCCCTGGTGGACAAGAAGCATCAGATCGGCGCGAACGTCCGGATGATGGTCCCCCGGACCACCGCCGGCAGGAGACTGCGCAACGCCGTCGCCCGCTCGCCGCTGCCGCGCGTGATGGGCGCCCTCGAACGGCGCCTGCAGGCGGGTCCGCGGCCGCTGCCGGAGTACGCCCCGGCCCGTTAGGGCACCGACGGGACGGTTTCATGGAGGATGGCGTGGACGGCCTGGACCGCCGGGGACCTCCAGCGGGTCGACGGCGCGGCCAGCCACGGGTCCTGCCGGGCCCGGCCGGCGGGCGTGCGCAGCTCGACGACGAGGGCGGCGGCGAGCTCGTCGGTGACGCGGGGCGTCGGCAGCAGGGTCACGCCGAGGCCGGCCGCGACGCACCGCTTCAGCGTCTCGATGCCGCCGAAGCGAGGCGGGGCCGTGGTGGGATCGGTGGCGGCGATCAGCGCGCCGAGTTCGTCGCTGTAGGAGCAGCCCTTCTCCAGCAGGAGGACGTCGGCGTCGGCCAGCTCCGCCGGCGTGATGGGGCGGCGCCGGGGCAGGCCGGTGGTGGCCGCCGCGACCAGGGACAGCCGCTGGCCTCCCAGGTCCACCAGGTCGACGCCGGGCGGGCGCACGGAGGGTTCGAGCATCAGGGCCAGGTCGGCGCGGCGGTCGGCGAGTGCGGTCAGCGCCGTCCGCGTGTCGGCGGGGAACAGCGACAGGCTCACGTCCGGGAACCGCGTCCTCACCTCGGGCAGGAGGGGAGCCAGGCGATAGGCGCACACCGACTCCGGCGCGCAGACCCGTACGGGGCCGGTCGGTTCGGCGGCGGTGGCGGTGAGCTCGGTGAGCATTCGTTCTTCGAGGTCGAGGATCCGCTGGGCGTGCTCGGCCAGCAGCGAACCGGCACGAGTGGGTGAGACCCCGCCCGGATGCCGGTCGAGCAGGGGCGTGCCCACCAGGCGCTCCAGCGCCTGGATGTGCGCGGTGACGGTGGACTGGACGAATCCGAGCTCCGCCGCCGCGGCGGTGATCCCGCCCACGCGCAGGACGGTGAGGAAGCTGCTGAGCAGGCGCGTGTCCATCGACCACCCCGATGTAGTCCATCAATATTCATCGTTAGACGCGATGCCATCGTAGGGAGCAGACTCCCGGGCATGAACGACACCGCACACCAGAAGAGCGAACGATCCGCGGTTCTGCGTTACACCGCCTTCGACGTGGACGGCGAGGGCGGCAACCCGGCCGGAGTCGTCCTCGACGCGCGGGGGATGGACGACACGCGGATGCAGGAGGTCGCCGCCGAGGTCGGCTTCTCCGAGACGGCCTTCCTGACGGACGACAGAGGCGGGCGCCGCTTCCGGATCCGGTACTTCAGCCCCCTGGCCGAGGTGGCCTTCTGCGGGCACGCGACGATCGCCACCGCGGTCGCCCTGGCCGAGCGGCAGGGAACCGGTGCGCTCCGGCTCGTCACCTCCGCCGGTGAGATCGGGGTCGAGACGCGGGCGGCGAACGGCCGGATCCTCGCCACCCTGACGAGCGTCGTCCCGTCCGTCGGCGAGGTCGGCGCGGCCGACCTCGCCACGGCGTTGACGGCCCTGCGCTGGAGCGCCGCGGACCTCGATCCCCGGCTGCCACCGCGCATCGCGAACGCGGGCAACGACCACCTGGTCCTCGCCGCGTCCTCCCGCGCGCGTCTCGCCGACCTCGACTACGACCAGGCGGCGCTCGGCGACCTCATGGCGCGCCGGGGCTGGACGACCGTTCACCTCGTGTGGCGGGAGACCGCGACGGTCTTCCACGCACGCGACCCGTTCCCGCCGGGCGGCGTGGTCGAGGACCCCGCCACCGGCGCCGCGGCCGCGGCCTTCGGCGGATACCTGCGCTCCCTCGGGCTCGTCGAACCTCCAGCCCGGATCACCATCCGTCAGGGAGAGGACATGGGCCGGCCCAGCCGCCTGCTCGTCGACGTGCCTCCCGGGGACGGCAGCGGCATCAGGGTGAGCGGGGCCGCCGCCCCGATCCCCGGCTGAGCGAGGCGCCGGTCGGCCCGCCGTCAGTCGAACGGCTCCGGCGACGGCCCCCGGGAGGACGCGGCGATGTGGTCGCGGTACCAGTGCGCGCTGTCCTTCCAGGTGCGCGTCCGGGTGTCGTAGTCGACGTGGACGACGCCGAACCGCTTGGAGTACCCGTGCGCCCACTCGAAGTTGTCCAGCAGCGACCAGACGAAGTAGCCGCGCACGTCCGCGCCGGCCTCCATGGCCCGGCCGACCGCCGCGAGGTGGTCGCGCAGGTAGTCGATCCGCCGCTGGTCGTGGACCCGCCCGTCGGCCTCGATCCGGTCGTCGAACGCGGCGCCGTTCTCGGTGATCATCAACGGCACCGCGGGGTGTTCCCGGCGCAGCCGCAGCAGCAGTTCGGTCAGGCCGGTCGGGTCGATGCTCCAGCCCATCTCCGTGTACGGTCCGGGCTGCCGGACGAACTCCACGTCGTCGCAGCCCACCCACGGCGACGCGGTGCCGTCGCCGTGCCCGTCCGCGGTCGCGCGCGGCGTGTCGCCGCTCCACGGCCGGACGAGCGTCGGCGTGTAGTAGTTCACGCCCAGCACGTCCAGCGGTGCCGCGATGGTCGCCTCGTCGCCGTCGCGTACGAAGGCCCAGTCGGTGACGCGGGCCGTGTCCTCCAGCAGGTCGGCGGGGTACGCGCCGTCGAGCATCGGCCCGAGGAAGACCCGGTTGGCCACCGCGTCGACCTTGCGGGCGGCCTCGGCGTCGCCCCGTACGTGGTGGAGGTTCAGCGTGACCGACACCCGGCCCGGCAGCTCCCGCGCGGCCAGGCCGTGCGCGAGGTTGAGGTGGTGCGCGGCGGCGAGCGCCGCGGCCGGCTCGGTGCGGCCCGGGGCGTGCACGCCCGAGGCGTACCCGAGGAAGGCCGAGCACCACGGCTCGTTCAGCGTCGTCCAGGTGTGCACCCGGTCGCCGAGCGCGGCCCCGATCCTCGTCGCGTACTCCGCGAACCGGTACGCCGTGTCGCGCGCCGGCCAGCCGCCGGCGTCCTCCAGCGACTGCGGCAGGTCCCAGTGGTACAGCGTGGCGACCGGCGCGATGCCGCGCTCCAGCAGCGCGTCGACGAGCCGCGAGTAGAAGTCGATCCCGCGCTGGTCGTGGATGCGCGGCCAGGCGATGGAGAACCGGTACGCGCCCAGGCCGAGCGCGCTCATCGTCTCCACGTCCTCGGCCCAGCGGTGGTAGTGATCGGTGGCCACGTCGCCGGTGTCGCCGTCGCGCACCCGGCCCGGCGTACGGCTGTAGGTGTCCCAGATCGAGGGCACGCGGCCGTCCTCGTCGGCGGCCCCTTCGATCTGGTAGGCGGCCGTGGCCGCACCCCATACGAAGCTCATTCGGCGACTCCCCTCACGGTGATGGCGGCTGCGTGGCTCTCCACCAGCAGGCCCTGATCATGCTCGGCCGTCGTGCCGCCCTCCACCGATACCGCGGCGGGCGGTACGCCCGGCAGCAGCAGGCGCCACCGGCGCGCGCCCTCGGCGGCGACCCGGACGACGTCGCCGTCGCGGGTGGTCGTGAACGTGGCCGCGGTCTCCCCGCTCGGGCCGGGGACCTCGGTCGTCACCCGCGCACCGTCGGGCAGCGCGTACGCGTGCAGGGTGACGCCGTCGGCGTGGTCGTAGTCCGGCCGGTCGTCCACCGCGCCGAACGGGATCACCGAGCCCGGCCGGGCCAGCAGCGGCACGGACGAGAACCCGTGCCGCTCGCGGACCCAGCGCCCGCCCGCGACCGGCTCGCCGGTCAGCACGTGCGTCCAGGTGCCCTCGGGCACGTAGTAGGCGACCTCGCCGTCCGCGGCGAAGACCGGCGCGACGAGCAGGTCGCCGCCGAGCATGTACTGGCGTTCGAGGTGGGTCACGGCCGGGTCGCCGGGGAACTCCAGCGCCATCGCCCGCATCATCGGCAGCCCCTGCCCGTACGCCTCGCGCGCGGCCCCCTGGAGGTACGGCATGAGCCGCGCCTTCAGCCGGGTGAACAGCCGCAGCACGTCCACGGCCTCCTCGTCGAACAGCCACGGCACGCGGTAGGAGTGGCTGCCGTGCAGGCGGCTGTGCGAGGACAGCAGGCCGAAGGCGATCCACCGTTTGAACAGCGCCGGGTCCGGCGTGCCCTCGAACCCGCCGATGTCATGGCTCCAGTAGCCGAAGCCGGACATGCCCAGCGACAGGCCGCCGCGCAGGTTCTCGGCCATCGCCTCGAAGGTGGACTCGCTGTCGCCGCCCCAGTGCACCGGGAACGCCTGCGAACCGGCCGTGGCCGAGCGGGCGAACAGCACGGCCTCGCCCTCGCCGCGGCGCTTGCGCAGCAGCTCGAACACGGTCTCGTTGTAGAGGTAGGCGTAGTAGTTGTGCATCCGCGCCGGATCGGAGCCGTCGTGGTAGACGACGTCGGTCGGGATGCGCTCGCCGAAGTCGCTCTTGAAGCAGTCGACACCCATGTCGAGCAGCGCCTCCAGCTTCGCGGCGTACCACTCGCGCGCGGCCGGGTCGGTGAAGTCGACCACGGCCAGGCCGGGCTGCCACTTGTCCCACTGCCAGACGTCGCCGTTCGGCCGCTTCAGCAGGAAGCCGCGCGCCCTGCCCTCGGCGAACAGCTTCGAGCGCTGCGCGATGTAGGGGTTGATCCAGACGCAGATCCGCAGCCCCCGCGCCCGCAGCCGTTCCAGCATGCCGCGCGGGTCGGGGAAGGCCCGCGGGTCCCACTCGAAGTCGCACCAGTGGAACTCGCGCATCCAGAAGGTGTCGAAGTGGAAGACCGAGAGCGGCAGGTTCCGCACGGCCATCCCGTCGATGAAGCCCGTCACCGTCTCCTCGTCATAGGAGGTGGTGAACGACGTGGACAGCCACAGCCCGAACGACCATGCGGGAAGGCGCGCCGGGCGCCCGGTGAGCGCGGTGTAGCGGCGCAGGATCTCCTTCGGCTCCGGGCCGTGGATGAGCAGGTACCGCATCGTCTGGCCGGCGACGCTGAACTGTGTGCGGGCGACATTCTCGGAGGCCACCTCGAAGGACACGTGGCCCGGATGGTCGACGAAGACGCCGTAGCCGGCGTCGGTGAGGAAGAACGGCACGTTCTTGTACGCCTGCTCGCTGGCCGTGCCGCCGTCGGCGTTCCAGATGTCGACGCTCTGGCCGTTCTTGACGAGAGGGCCGAACCGCTCGCCGAGCCCGTACACGTGGTGGTCGACGCCGAGGTCGAGCTGCTCGCGGATGTGGTGCCCCTCCGGAGCCTCCACGATCGCGGTGCTCTTGATGCCGTTCCCGGTGAGGACCCGGCCGTCGGCGGAGAACTCCACGCGCCAGGGCCCGGTGCGGGCCACGCGTACGGACAGCGCGCCCGAGGTGAGGACCGCGGCGTCCTCATCGACGGATACCAGCGCACCGGGGCCCTCCTCATGGAGCGTGAACCGTGGCCCGCGCGGCTCCTCACCGACGAAGTGCGTGATCGTCACGGAGATGACGTCCGGCATGGGGGAGGAGTACGTCAACGCGATCGCCGGCCCCTTGAGCAGGTCGCCCCGGTGCCGGATCGGCTGCGTCGGCGCGTGCACGGTGAACGAGCCGGGCGCGGTCTCGACGTCGAGGACCCCGTCCGGATAGGAGGCCTGAACGCCGTCGCGCAGCATCCAGTAGCCGTCGGTGAACTTCAACCGAGCCCCTTTACTTCGCCGAGCCCACGGTGATGCCGCGGGTGAGAGTGCGCTGGAAGATCAGGAAGAACACGATCGCCGGGAGGACGCCGAGCAGCGCGGACGCGCTGGTCGTCGTGGCGTCCATCATCTTCTGGCCGTTCAGGACGCCGAGCGCCACCGGCACGGTCTGGTTCTCGTTGGAGACGAGGAAGACCAGGGGGAGGAAGAACTCGTTCCAGGTCCAGATGAAGAAGAAGACGAAGAGCACGCCGAGCGTCGGCCGGCTGATCGGCACGACGACCCGCCACAGGATCCGCAGCCGGCCCGCGCCGTCCATCCGGGCCGCCTCGAGGATCTCGCGGGGGAACGCGGACAGCACCGAGGACAGCAGGTACGTCCCGAACGCGGTCTGGATCGCGGTGAAGATGATGATCACGCTGAGCCGGGTGTCGTACAGGCCGGCCTTCTTCGCCATGAAGTACAGCGGGTAGACGAGGACCTCCTGCGGCATGGTGTTGGCCAGCAGGAAGATCACCATGATGGAGATCCGCCCCCGCACCCGCCCGATGCCGAGCGCGTAGGCGTTCAGCACCGACAGGACCACCGCGAGCACGGCCACCGAGCCGCTGATCAGCACGCTGTTGACCAGCTTGCCGCCGAAGTCGACGCGTTCCCAGAAGTCCTTCAGGCCCTGGAGGTACAGGCTCTTCGGCAGGCCGAGCGGCCCGTGCGAGGAGTACTCCGCCGGCGTCTTGACCGCGTTGAGGGCGATGATGACGAACGGCAGGAGCATCACCACCGCGAGCACGATGAGGGCGACGAGCACCGCGTACGACCCCGGCGTCCGCCTGCGCACCGCCGCCGTCATCGGTTCGCCTCCTCGGCGCGGGCCTGCCGCCGCAGGAACACCACGGTCAGCACGACGGTGATCAGCGTCAGTACGGTCGCGATCGCCGCGCCGTACCCGACCTGCGTCTTTTCGAAGAAGTTCTGCCAGGAGTAGAAGGCGGGCACTCGCGTCGCGTTGCCCGGACCGCCGCCCGTGAGGATGTAGACCTTGTCGAAGCTCTTGATCGCGGCGACCGTGCAGATCAGCAGCACGACGTACAGCTCGGGCCGGATCTGCGGGACCGTGATGTACCAGAACCGCCGCCACCACGACGCCCCGTCGATCTCGGCGGCCTCATGCAGTGCGGGGTCGACGCGCTGCAGGCCGGCCATGAAGACGATCAGCGGGAAGCCGATCTGTACCCAGACCATGACGCCCATGACGGTGTAGAGCGCGAGCTTCGGGTTCCCGAGCCAGTCCTCGCGCAGCGAGCCGAGACCGACCGCGCGCAGGGTCTCGTTGAGCGCGCCGCCCTCCGGCGCCAGGATCCAGGCCCACACGATGCCGGCGACGGCGAACGGCAGCACCTGCGGCACATAGATGCACGCCCGCAGTATCGAGGCCGTCCGCGGGCCGAACCTGCGGCCGATGACGTCGAACAGCGCGGCGGCTAGGACGAGCCCGATCGCCGCCGGGATGATCGCCATCGCGACGACCAGGGCGACGTTGTGCTCGAACGAGGCCCAGAAGTCGCCGTCGGCCAGCAGTCTCGTGTAGTTGCCCAGCCCGGTCCAGCGGGGGCTGCCGATGCCGTCCCACCTGGTCAGGCTGATGCCGATGTTCATCACGAACGGCACCAGGATGACCGCGACGAACAGCACCCCGCTGGGGATCAGGTACACCGCGTAGGTGAGCTCGCGGCGCCGCCGTGCGACGGGCCTCCGCGTCGCCTCGGCGGGCGGCGCGCTCAGTGTCGGTGTCATCAGTGGCCGATGTTGGAGAGGTTCTCGTCGTACGGCTTGGCGAACGAGTCGAGCACCTGGGCGGGTGAGGAGGTGCCGTTCATGAGCTTCTGCGTGCCGGCCACGAGCACGTCGTAGTAGCCGGGCGCCGGCCAGTCGGGGTAGAAGCCGAGCCCGTCGCCGTTCACGAGCGTGCGGTAGTTCTCGATCAGCTTCTTGTTCTTCGGGTCGGTGACGCCGGCCGGGTCGGCGTCGACCGGGACGCCGCCGTTGTTCGCGAGCAGGTTCTGGATGTCCTTCTTCATCGTGATGGCGATGAAGTCATAGGCGAGCTGCTTGTTGGAGGAGCCCTTCGGCACCACCCACAGGTTGCCGCTCGACCCGAGCGTCATCTTGGTGCCCGGCCACAGGAACGTGTCCCAGTCGAAGCCCTTGATCTCCTTCTCGAAGCGGCCGTACCACCAGCTCCCGGAGAAGAACATCGGGTACTTGCCGGACATGAACCCCGTGCCCGCGTCCTCGGCCTTGGTGCTCACGCTGCTCTTGGCGACGTAGCCCTTCTTCGCCCAGTCGGCGAAGGTCGTCGCGGCGTACGTCCATGCCGGGTCGTGGAAGTCGACCTTGCCGGTGTAGCGCTCGAAGCGGTCCACCCACGGACGGTCGGCCTTGCTCAGCGCGAGCTGGTACAGATACTGCTGCGCCGGGTACTCCGCGCCGCCGTTGGCCAGGGGAGTGACGCCGTTCTTGACGAAGGTGTCCATCGCCGCGGTGAGCTCGTCGAACGTGGTCGGCACCTTCACGCCGTACTTGTCGAACAGCTTCTTGTTGTAGAAGACCTGTAGGTACTCCGCGTAGTTGGGCACGCCGTACCACTTGTCGCCGCCCATGACGCCCTTCGCGTCGTACTTGGCGGTCTCGGCGACGTTGGGGCTGAGCTGCTTGTCCCAGCCGCGCTTGACGACCTCGGCGGACATGTCGGTCAGCAGGCCCTGCTTGGCGAGCAGGCCGGTGGTCGCGTTGCCCTTGTTGTACTCCAGGATGTCCGGGGCGTCCTTGGAGTTGAGCACCATCGGCGCGGTCTTTTGGATCTGCTCGAAGCCCTTCTCCTCGAACTTCACCTTCACGCCGGGATGGGTCTGCTCGAACTCCTTGATCGCCTGGTTCCACGCCACCCCCATGGCGCTGTCCGGGGTCTCGTAGTGCCAGAGCCGGAGTTCCTTGGAGGAGGAGCTCGATCCGTTGCCGCCGCACGCCGACAGTGCCAGCAGGCCCACGGCGAGCGCCGCGAGCGTCTTTCCGGTCTTCAACATCGGGTTTTCCTCAGGGGAGGGGTGGAGTGCTCGACCGGACCACGAGGCGTGGCGGCAGCAGCGTCGCCACCGGCACCTCCTGCCCGTCGAGCTTGGCCATGAGCAGGGTGACCGCCTGCGCGCCCACCTCATCGGCGGGAATGGCGATCGAGGTGAGGCCGAGACGCTCGGCGAGGTCGTCGGGCGCGATGGCGATGACGGACAGGTCGTCGGGGACATGGCGGCCGGCGGCGCGGAACGCCGTCAGCAGCGGTTCCGTGGCCGGCTCGTTGTGGACGACCACGCCGGTCAGGTCCGGGTGGTCGCGGAGGAGCGCGGTCGCCGTCGACCGGGCGTCCTGAGGGTCGCAGGGCCGGACGACCGCGCGGACGCCGCGCTCGGCGGCGGCACGCTGGAAGCCGGTCCTGGTGCGCTCGGCGAAGCCGGTGCCGCGTTCGTACACGGCGGGCGGCGCGCCGACCAGTGCGATCTCGCGGTGGCCGAGGTCGGCCAGATGCTCCGCGCACGCCGCGCCGGCCGCCTCGAAGTCCAGGTCGATGCAGGTCAGCCCGGCCGCATCGGCCGGGAACCCGATGAGCACCGACGGCCGGCCGAGCGAGCGCAGGACCGGCAGCCGTACGTCGCGCAGCTCGACGTCCATCACGATGATCGCGTCGACCAGCGCCGTGCCCGCGACGCGCTCCAGCCCGCCGACGCCCTCGTCCTGGGTCAGTAGCAGCACGTCGTGGTCGTAGGTGCGGGCGGTGGTGACGGCGGCGATCGCCATCTGCATCACCACGGGCACGTGGATCCCCGAGCGCAGGGGGACGACCAGGGCGATGACGTTGGAACGGCTGCTCGCCAGGGCGCGTGCGCCGGCGTGCGGGCGGTAACCGAGCGCGCGCACGCTGTCGAGGACCCGGCGGCGCGTCTGTTCGGAGATGGAGCGCTTGCCGCTGAGCACGTAGGACACCGTGCTCGGTGACACGCCCGCGTGCCGGGCCACGTCAGAGATCTTCACCACGTTTCGCTCCCGTGTCGAAGCGCTTCGACTGCCGGAATGTTAAAACCGTCACATCCTGGGCGCAATAGCCCGAGCCGGATTTGTGGGAGCGTTCCCATCGCAGGTCGGGCGGCGTGGCCTTCGTGATCTTGAGAGGGGCGGTCCACGTCGCCGACCCGGCCGCACCGTCCTTTCCGTCATGTGACATGCGGCCATGCGGTTTTATTGGGAGGATTGTCGGCTGAGTTGCTTATGGGGCTTCTGGGACGCGACTCGCCTTCACTTCAACGGGAGGACACGTGGCCGGCTGGCCGAATATCGAACGGGCCGAGGACCGGTGGCTCGCGGAGTCGCTGGGCTCCGACCGGGCCGCGCCGGCTCGTCTGTACGACCTTTACGCCGCGCGCCTGTTCGACTACTGCCACGTCCTGCTGCGCGACGAGCGGGCCGCCGCGCAGGCCCTGCTCGACGCGCTGCTGAGCGTGCGCGACGGCGGTGGCGACCCGCGCTCGTTCCGCGGCCGGCTGTACGCCGTGACGCGTGAGGTGTGCCTGCGCCGCCGGCCC
>NZ_JBHLZP010000195.1:0-14286 GCF_042429965.1 Actinoallomurus acaciae | reverse complement strand
GGGACGTTCACCCAGAAGACCCATCGCCAGCCGGCCGAACCGACCAGCAGCCCGCCGACGGTCGGCCCGAGCGCGAGCCCAAGGGCCTGGGCGGCGGCCTGCATGCCGAGCGCGGCGCGCATCCTGGTGCGGGGCACGCTCGTGACGACGAGCGCGACGCTGTTGGCCTGGAGCATGGCCGCCCCCGCCGCCTGGAGGACGCGGAACCCGATGAGCGCCTCGAGCGTCGGCGCGAACCCGCACGCCGCGGAGGCCACGGTGAAGACGAGGAAGCCGTAGAGGTAGACGAGCTTGCGCCCGGCCGCGTCCGCGAGCCGGCCGGCCCCGGCCAGCAGCCCGACGAGCGCGAGCAGGTACGCGAGCGAGACCCACTGCGCGGCGGCCAGCGAGGCGTGGAAGTCGCGCTGGAGCGCGGGGAAGGCCAGCGTGACGATGCTGGCGTCGAGTTGCCCCATGAACGCACCGACGCAGACGGATGCGACCGCGAACCAGGGGGCGTAGGGGTGTTCCCGAACCGCTCGCGGGCGTGCGGGTTCAACGAGCAACCGCGTCATCTGTCCAGGTCTCCACGCTCGGCGTCGAA
This sequence comes from Actinoallomurus acaciae, assembly GCF_042429965.1. NCBI lineage: Bacteria > Bacillati > Actinomycetota > Actinomycetes > Streptosporangiales > Thermomonosporaceae > Actinoallomurus > Actinoallomurus acaciae. The sequence continues at coordinate 13,703 of NZ_JBHLZP010000195.1, read as the reverse complement.
GATACTTCTGTTAGAGAAGTATAAATGTCGAAGTTTGTCCGCTGACGGGCGGGTGGTCGCGACGCGTTCCCGCCCTGGGGCGGCGAACCGGTTCGGCACCGGTAGGGCAACGACTCAAAGTCAGGCCGATCTCATGGCGACGCCGGTGTCGTACCGCCCTCCGCCTGGGCGCCGCCGGGCCCGGCGGCCGGGACGTGTTCGGGGCGTGACGGCGGGTCGCAGTGCGCGGAAGTCCTCCGGAGCGGGACAATGCTCACCCCAGCGACACTTCCCCCCTTACGGAGTTCACCCTTTGGGCCTCGCCGACCTTGAAAACGTCGATCTCGTGACGGGAGAGCCCGACGGCGACCAGGGTCTTTGGATCCTGTCGGAGGACTGGCCACCGGAGCGCGAGGCGCTCGACCACGTACAGCTTCTGATCAAGCTGGCTCACGTCCGCGCGTACGCCGAGCAGCTCGACGGGCAGGGGCACCGATCGACGATCCTGCTGCACAGCGGTGAAGAGCCGCCGTCGAGCGTGCTGCGGTTTCTGCAAGAACGCGACATCGCCGCCATGACCGTCGGCCCCTCCGGGCCGCGTCCGGCGGCGGGGCGGCCGGCGCGGTACCCGAACCTGCACGACGGGTCGCCCGACCTCGACACCCTTCAGGCCGCGAACGCCGCGAGCTTCGCCGCCGAGCACGGGCTCGACGGGTCGATCGACTCACTCGTGCTGCTCGACGACGCCCTGGAGGAGCGCCGGCGCCTCCAGGGTCTGCTTCCCGGCGACGTGGACCCGGAGTTCTCCGACGGCGACCTGGTCGTGCTGGCCGGAGCGTACGCGGGCGAGGTGCTCCGCCACCAGACCCGCGAGGCGATGTGGTGGCTGGGGCCGCCCGGCCGGTCCGGCCCGCTGCACATGCGCGCCGGCCTCGGCTTCGGGTCGCGGGTCGACACGCTCGGGCGGGTACGGCGCTACCTGCGGTACGGCTCCAGCGAATCGGTGCACGCCCTGGTGGCGGACCTGGCCTCGCGCTTCACCCGCTGACTTCGCGAATACAGATTGCGATCACTCGATCGCTCTCCGTATCTTTAAGGGCACCTAAACCCCGACCATCGCTGGGAGCCCGATAATGCTCGCATCACCCTCAATCGAGGAGCGTGTCTCGACCGTGGAGGACACCGTCAAGGACCTCGTCATGTCGCTTCCCCTTCCGGACTCCACCGCGAGAAGGCTCCAGGCCGACGTGATCCTCCTCCGTCAGGAGACCGCGTCACTCCGCCGGGACGTCGTCGACCTCGCCGTGGACACGCACGAGATCCGGGAGACCCTGAAGGAGCACGGCACGATCTTGAAGGAGCAAGGAGCGACGCTGAAGGAACACGGCACGCTCCTGAAGGAGCAAGGAGCGACGCTGAAGGAACACGGCACGCTCCTCAAGGAACACGGTGCCACCCTCCAACGCCACGAAACGATGCTGAAGGACCACGGCAAGCTTCTCAAGGAGCACAGCCGGGACCTGACCGAGATCAAGACGACCCTCCGAGACCACGGTGAGGTCCTGAAGGACCTGGCCACCACGCTCAAGGTCGTCGTGACCAAGCTCGACGAGCGTTAGCCCGTCGGCGTCGTGTCGCCCGGCTGAAGCCGGGCGACACGGGCCGGCGGAGCGTCGTGCAGGTCACCGCTGGGCCGTCGGGACAACCGGCGGGCTCGGCTCTGTACGGTCAGCCGAGGCCCAGCAGGGTCTCCAGGCCGACGGTGAGGCCCGGGAGTTCGCCGACGCGGCGGACGCCCAGGAGGACCCCCGGGCTGAACGACTCGCGGCTCAGCGAGTCGTGGCGGATCGTCAGGGTCTCGCCGTGGCCGCCGAGCAGCACCTCCTGGTGTGCGATCAGACCGGCGAGGCGCACGGAGTGCACGCGGACGCCGCCCACGTCGGCGCCGCGGGCTCCGTCGAGCGCGGTCGTGGTTGCGTCCGGCGAACGTCCGACGCCGGCCTTCTCACGCGCGGCGTTCGCGAGTTCGGCGGTACGGCGGGCGGTGCCGCTGGGCGCGTCGGCCTTGTTCGGATGGTGCAGCTCGACGATCTCCACCGAGTCGAAGAACGGGGCGGCCTTCTGGGCGAAGTGCATCATGAGCACCGCGCCGACGGCGAAGTTGGGGGCGATCAGCGAGTTGACACCCGGGTGGGAGGCGAGCCAGCCGCGGACGGTCTCGAGCCGGCCCTCGTCGAACCCGGTCGTCCCCACGACCGTGTGCACGCCGTGCTCGACGCACCAGCTGAGGTTGTCCATGACCGCATCGGGATGCGTGAAGTCGATGGCGACCTCCGCGGACGCGAGCGGATCCCGCGCGTCGCCGACGTCCACGGCGGCCACGAGTTCCAGATCCTCCGCCGCCTCAACCGCCCGGCACAGCTCGGCGCCCACACGCCCGCGCGCACCCAGCACCCCGACCTTGATCATCTGTTCCCTCTCGCTCGTCCTGGCGCAGCGCCGAGCCTATCGCCCACGGCGGCGTCCGCGCCGAACCCGGAGACGGCGACGGGCACCTCCGCTCCCGGAGGTGCCCGGTAAAGCCCGTCCCTACGTCCTCGTCCGGCTCACAGCGTGAAGTCGCGGCCCCCGAACGGACCGATGACGGTCAACGTCATCGCACGGCCGAGGACCTCCGCGCCGATCGCGCGGACGTCGTCGAGGGTCACCGCCTCGATCCGGCCCAGGATGTCATCGACCGACAGCAGGCTCTCGTACACGAGCTCGCTCTTGCCGATGCGGCTCATCCGCGACCCGGTGTCCTCCAGGCCGAGGACGAAAGAGCCGCGCAGCTGTCCCTTGCCGCGCTCCAGCTCGTCCTCGGTGATGCCCTCGGCGGCCACCTTGGCGACCTCGTCGCGGCAGATGGCCAGGACCTCGTCCACCTTGGCCGGGAGGCAGCCCGCGTACACGCCGAACGTGCCCGTGTCCGCGTACTGGGAGTTGTAGCTGTACACGGAGTAGGCCAGCCCGCGCTTCTCCCGGATCTCCTGGAACAGGCGCGATGACATCCCGCCGCCCAGGGCCGCGTTGAGCACGCCCAGGGCGAAACGGCGCTCGTCCGTACGGGTGATGCCGACCGTGCCGAGGATCAGGTTGGCCTGCTCGGTCGGCCGGTCGATCGAGTGGACTCCCGGGTTGGCCGCGGCGCTCGTGCCTCCGGTACGCGGCGCGCTCGGTGCACGGCCGGCGTCGCCCAGGCTGGCGGCGAACGCCTCCGACACCAGGCGGACGACCTCGTCGTGGTCGAGGTTGCCGGCCGCCGCGACGACGAGGTTCGGCGCGACGTAGCGGCCCCGGTAGTACGCGCCGATGCGCTCCTGGGGCAGGCCGCTGATCGACTCGACCGTGCCGAGGATCGGACGGCCGAGCGGCACGTCGCCGAACAACGCCGCGGCGAACTCGTCGTGCACCGCGTCCGTCGGGTCGTCGTCGTGCATGGCGATCTCTTCGAGGATCACCCCGCGTTCGGCCTCGACGTCCTGATGCTCGATCAGCGACGAGGTGACCATGTCGGAGACGACGTCGATGGCGAGCGGCAGGTCGGAGTCGAGCACCCGCGCGTAGTAGCAGGTGTACTCCTTGGCGGTGAAGGCGTTCATCTCACCGCCCACCGCGTCCATCAGCGACGACATCTCCAGCGCGGTGCGCTTGGGCGTGCCCTTGAACAGCAGGTGCTCCAGGAAGTGCGACGCGCCGGCCTCCTCGGGCGACTCGTCGCGTGACCCGACGCCCGCCCAGATGCCGAAGGCGGCCGAGCGTACGGTCGGCATCGTCTCGGTGACGATGCGCAGACCGCCCGGCAGGACGGTGCGCCGCACCACCCCGGCACCATCGGTGCCGGGGTGGACGGTGCAGGTCGAGCCGGGCTCCTGCTCTCGCGCGGTGATCGTCATGAGTTGCGGTCGGCGCCGTCGCCACGGCTCTCGCTGCGGCCGCCGCCGCTGCGAGTGCGCCGGCGGCGCGGACGCTCGCCGTCGCTACGGCTCTCACGCCGTTCCTCCGGCTGACCGTCGCCCGACGGCCCGGCCTCCGCGGCGTCCGAGCCGCCCTCGGCCGCGGCCGCGGCCTCCTGCTCGATCACGTCGACCGGCACCAGCGACAGCTTGCCGCGGGAGTCGATCTCGGTGACCTCGACCTGGACCTTCTCGCCGACCTTGATGACGTCGTCGATGTTCTCGATCCGGGCGCCGCCGTGCAGCTTGCGGATCTGGGAGATGTGCAGCAGGCCGTCCTTGCCGGGCAGCAGCGACACGAACGCGCCGAACGTCGTGGTCTTGACGACCGTGCCGAGGTAGCGCTCGCCGACCTCGGGCATGTGCGGGTTGGCGATCGAGTTGATCGCCTGCCGCGCGGCCTCCGCGGACGGGCCGTCGGTGGCGCCGACGTAGATCGTGCCGTCGTCCTCGATGGTGATCTCGGCGCCCGTGTCGTCCTGGATGGAGTTGATCATCTTGCCCTTGGGGCCGATGACCTCGCCGATCTTGTCGACCGGGACCTTGATCGTGATGATGCGCGGAGCGTTCGGGCTCATCTCGCCGGGGGCCTCGATGGCCTCCTGCATCACGTCGAGGATGGCCAGGCGCGCGCCCTTGGCCTGCTTGAGCGCCGCCGCCAGGACGCTGGCCGGGATGCCGTCGAGCTTGGTGTCGAGCTGGAGCGCCGTGATCAGGTCACGGGTGCCGGCGACCTTGAAGTCCATGTCGCCGAACGCGTCCTCGGCGCCCAGGATGTCGGTCAGCGCGACGTACTCGCCGCCCTCGCTGATCAGGCCCATCGCGATGCCGGCCACCATCTGCTTGAGCGGCACGCCCGCGGACAGCAGCGACATCGTGCTGGCGCAGACCGAGCCCATCGACGTCGAGCCGTTGGAGCCGACGGCCTCCGAGACCTGACGGATGGCGTACGGGAACTCCTCGCGCGTCGGCAGCACCGGGATCAGCGCCCGCTCGGCGAGCGCGCCGTGGCCGATCTCGCGGCGCTTCGGCGAGCCGACGCGGCCGGTCTCACCGGTGGAGTACGGCGGGAAGTTGTAGTTGTGCATGTAGCGCTTGGTGCGCTCGGGGTTGAGCGTGTCGATCATCTGCTCCATGCGGAGCATGTTCAGCGTCGTCACGCCCAGGATCTGGGTCTCACCGCGCTCGAACAGCGCCGAGCCGTGGACCCGCGGCACCACGCCGACCTCGGCGGTCAGCTGGCGGATGTCCTTGACCCCGCGGCCGTCGATGCGGATCTTCTCGGAGATGACCCGCTCGCGCACGAGCTTCTTGGTCAGCGCGCGGAACGCGGCGCTGATCTCCTTCTCGCGCTCCTCGAAGTCCGGGCCGGCCTTCTCGAGGGCGAGCGCCTTGACCCGGTCGAGCTCGCTCTCGCGCTCCTGCTTGCCCGCGATGGTCAGCGCCTGGGCCAGCTCGGAGCGTACGGCGGCCTCCACGGCGGCGTACGCGTCGTCCTGGTAGTCCAGGAAGATCGGGTAGTCGGCCGTCTCCTTGGCCGACTGGGCGGCCAGCTGGCTCTGCGCCTGGCAGAGCACCTTGATGAACGGCTTGGCGGCCTCCAGGCCCTCGGCGACCGTCTCCTCGGTCGGCCCGGTGGCGCCGTCGGCGACGAGGTTCAGCGTGTGCGGCGTCGACTCGGCCTCGACCATCATGATCGCGACGTCGCCGTCCTCGAGCACCCGGCCGGCCACGACCATGTCGAAGGTCGCGCGCTCCAGCTCGGGGTGCGTCGGGAAGCCGACCCACTGGCCCTCGATCAGCGCGACGCGGACGCCGCCGATCGGGCCGGAGAACGGCAGGCCCGCGATCTGCGTGGACATCGACGCGGCGTTGATCGCGACGACGTCGTACAGGTGCTCGGGGTTGAGCGCCAGGATCGTCTCGACGATCTGGATCTCGTTGCGCAGGCCCTTCTTGAACGAGGGGCGCAGCGGCCGGTCGATGAGCCGGCAGGTGAGGATGGCGTCCTCGCTCGGCCGGCCCTCACGCCGGAAGAACGAGCCGGGGATGCGCCCGGCGGCGTACATCCGCTCCTCGACGTCGACCGTGAGCGGGAAGAAGTCGAGGTTGTCCTTCGGCTTCTTGGACGCGGTGGTGGCGGACAGGACCATGGTGTCGTCGTCGAGGTAGACGACGGCGGAACCGGCCGCCTGGCGGGCGAGCCGCCCGGTTTCGAATCGGACCGTGCGTTGGCCGAAAGCGCCGTTGTCGATGACGGCTTCGGCGATCTTCACACCTTCCACGTGTGAACCCTCCTTGGGAATCGGTGGAGGCCCGCAATCCGGTTCCCCGGGTGGTGCAACGCTCTGTGGAGAGGTGCCGGTCTTCGATCGAAGCCGTCGGATCCGCCCGGTTCCGATGGCCACTACCGAGGACCGGCCCCCGACGCACGCGGGGCGGCGGTCGCGGGCTCATTCAGTTGTACGAATACGAAGAGAGGGAGCGGCGGAGGCCGCTCCCTCTGACCGCTATCGGCGGAGGCCGAGTCGCTCGATCAGCTGACGGTAGCGGTTGATGTCCTTCTTCTGCAGGTACTGCAGGAGGCGACGACGCCGGCCGACCATCAGAAGCAGACCACGACGGCTGTGGTGGTCGTGCTTGTGGGTCTTGAGGTGCTCGGTGAGCTCATTGATGCGCTTGGTGAGCACGGCGACCTGGACCTCGGGCGACCCGGTGTCGCCTTCGGACGTGGCGTACTCTTCCATGATCTTTTTCTTGGCGGCGGTGTCGAGCGACACGGCTCTCCTTCTCTAGCGGGTACGCCGATATCAAGTCGAAACACTCGGAAACCATGCGTACCCACAGTCATCCGAGTGGGTGGGCGATCACGCCCCGCAGCGGGCAGCCGACTACTGCCGGTCACTTCCCAGCGGCAAATCACGGTACCACGTGAAACCTGGAGGTCCGTTAACGATTCAACACCCTGTCATGGCGGAGTGTTCCCGCCATCCGGCCTCACTCGCGGGTGAGCTCGCGGGTCCGGTCGACGTCGCGGCCCATCTGGTCGATCAACGCCTCGACCGAGTCGAACTTGAGGGTGTCGCGCAGCCGCGCGGTGAAGTCGACGCCGACGTGCGCGCCGTACAGGTCGAGATCGTCGCGGTCGAGGGCGTACGCCTCGACGGTGCGCTCGCCGCCCTCGAAGGTCGGGTTGACGCCGATGGAGATCGCGGCCGGCCAGCGGGCGTCGGGATGACCGGCGGACCTGTCGCCCTGCAGCTCGGCGTAGCCGGGGCAGTGGAGGTATCCGGCGTAGACCCCGTCCCGCGGGATGGCGGTGTGCGGCAGGCTCTCCAGGTTGGCGGTGGGGAATCCGAGGTCACGGCCGCGCTGCGCGCCGCGTACGACGATGCCCTCGACGCGGTGGGGCCGGCCCAGGAGCCGCGTGGCGCCCTCGACGTCTCCCTCGGCGAGATGCTCGCGGACCAGGGTCGAGGAGATCGGCCGGCCGTCGGCGACGAGCGGCACGCCCTCGGCCTCGAAGTCGTACTTGCCGCCCAGCTCCTGGAGCAGCGCGACGTCGCCCTTGGCCCGATGGCCGAACCGGAAGTCCTCCCCCACCACGACGCGGACGGCGTGCAGCCGGTCGACCAGGACCGACTGGACGAACTCGTCCGGGCCCATGCGGGACAGCTCGAGGGTGAAGGGCAGCACCATCACCGCGTCCGCGCCCAGCTCGCCGAGGAGCTCGGCGCGCCGTTTCGGCGTGCACAGCAGCGGCGGATGCGTCCCCGGCCGTACGACCTCGTCGGGATGCGGGTCGAATGTGATCACCACGGCGGGCACCCCCAGCTCGCGGGCGAGCTCGGCGGTGCGGTCGACGAGCCGCTGATGCCCGCGGTGCACACCATCGAAAACGCCGATGGTGACGACCGACCGGCCCCATTCTGCGGGCACGTCGTCGAGGCCATGCCAACGTCGCACTGTCCACCCCTTCTCGCGGTGCTCCTAGCGTGCCATGGGCGGGGCACCGGGGGTGACATCGGGCCGGGTCCGATGGTCTCGTGCCTCGTCAGCGCCCCGGACCGAGGGTCTCGGCGGCGCCGTACCGCCGGATGCTGACGCGCACCTCACCGCAGGCGCATCGACTGTAGGTCACCAGGCCCTCGGAGGTGGCATGCCGGGAGATGACCTCGTACGGCTCGGACTCGGGCCAGGCACAGACAGGGCACTCGGTCACCGGGGTTCCGCCAATGCGATCGCCGTAATGATTCATACGATGATAACCCTTACAGCTCGATCGTCGGGCAAGATAGGGCAATGCGGGTCACCGGCTACAAGAGTCAGGGCGTCGGCGCCGCGGCGGCTCTGGTCAACGCCGTGACGAGCGCCGAGGGAGTCGACACCGACGACGCACTGCGCGGCGTGCTGGCGCACCACGGCTTCTTCGTGGCGGACTTCACCCCGGACACCGCGGCGCGGCTGCGCCCCTGGGCCCGCATGCTGCGGGCGGTCTTCGAGGCCGAAACCCTGGACCGGGCGGTGGAGCTGCTGAACGGCCTGCTCGCGGACGTGCCCATGCACCCCCACCTGGCCGACCACGACGAACGGGGCCTGCACCTGCACTACGCGCCGCCGCAGGTCGAACTGGCGCACCGGTTCCGCGCGACCACGCTGATGAACCTCTCGGAGCTGGTCTGCGACCACGGCATCGACCGGATCGGGGTCTGCGCCGCCTCCGGATGCGACCGGGTCTACGCCGACGACTCCCGCGGCGGACGGCGGAGGTTCTGCTCCGACGCCTGCGCGAACCGCACCAACGTCGCCGCCTACCGCGCCCGCCGCCGCGAAGGCCCCTGAAGTCCCCCGTCCGTAACGAGCGCCAGGACGGCAGGGTCTTGAGACAGGCCCTCAGGGAACGAAGACGGCGATCGGCTTGGCGACCGGGCCGTGCTCCTCCATCAGCGCGAGCAGCGTGCCGTCCGGGCCGAAGACGCCGATCGGGCCCGGGCCCAGGCCGGTGGCGCCCAGGCGCCCGCCGTGGGCGATCTTGCGGGCGTCGTCCGTGGACACGTCGAGCCGCGGGAAGGCCGCGGACACCGCGTCGGCCAGCGGCAGGACGGTCAGTTCTTCGGTGAGCTGCTCGATCGTACGGGCCTGGGACAGGTCGTAGGGGCCCACGCGGGTGCGGCGCAGGTAGCACAGGTGGCCGCCGACGCCCAGGGCCGCGCCCAGGTCGCGGGCCAGCGCGCGGATGTAGGTGCCGCTGGAGCACGTCACGGCCGCCGAGACGTCGAGCACGTCACCGTCGTAGCGCAGGTCGCCGAGCGCGAAGTCGTACACGGTGACCCTGCGGGCCTTGAGCGCGACCTCCTCGCCGTCGCGGACCCGCTTGTACGCCCGGCGTCCGTCCACCTTGATCGCGCTGACCTGGGGCGGGATCTGCTCGATCGGGCCGGTGAGGTCGGCGACCGCCGCGCGCAGCTCCCCCTCGGTCACCCCGGCGGCGGGCGCCGTGGCGGTGACCTCGCCCTCGGCGTCGTCGGTGTTGGTCGACTGCCCCAGCCGGATCACCGCGTCGTAGGACTTCTCGGTGAGCGCCAGGTGGCCGAGCAGGCGGGTCGCCTTGTCCACCCCGATGACGAGCACGCCCGTGGCCATGGGGTCGAGCGTGCCGGCGTGGCCGACCTTGCGCGTGCCCGCCAGCCGGCGCAGCTTGCCCACGACGTCGTGGGAGGTCCAGCCGGCCGGCTTGTCGACGATGACAAGTCCGTTCATGTGCGGGTGACGACCTCGATCTCGGCGAGAAGCTCGCGTAGGCGTTCGACCGCGTGCCGGACCTCGCCGTGCAAGGTGAAACCGGCCGCCGTCGGATGTCCGCCGCCGCCGAGCGCGACGCACGCCATCCCGACGTCGACACGCCCCTTGGAGCGGGTGGAGACCTGCCAGGCGCCCTCGTCGTCCTCCTTGAAGACGACGGCGACCTCGGCCTCGTCCGTCCGCCGGACGACGTCGATGACGCCTTCGAGCAGGTCGTACGGCAGGGCGGACGCGGCGCGGTCGGCGCGCGTCACCGTGGTCCAGACCATGCCGAGGCCGCCGGCCACGTCCGGTTCGAGCGTGGCGCGGCCGAGCGCGGCCGACAGCACCGGCAGGTAGCCGAACGGGGCGCGGTCCCAGACCTCGCGGGCGACCAGTTCGGGCCGGATGCCGGTGGCGAGCAGCCTCCCGGCGAGCGCGTGGACCTCGGGGGTGGTCGCGGCGTACTTGAACGAGCCGGTGTCGGTGACCAGGCCGACGTACAGGCCGAGGGCCATGTCGTGGGTGAGGGCCACGCCGAGCCGGTCGATGAGGCGTTCGGTGACCGCCGCGGTCGCCGCGGCGCCCGGGTCGACGAGATGCGTCGTGCCGAACCGGGTGTTCGACGCGTGGTGGTCCAAGACGATCACCTCGCGCGCCTTGCGGGCGTTGGCCGCGAGGCTGCCGAGCCGGTCGCGGCTGGCCGCGTCGAAGGTGACCATGACGTCCGGCTCGGCCGGGTAGTCACCGGGGTCGGTGAGCAGGTCGAGGCCGGGCAGGAACCGCAGGATCCGCGGCACGACGAACACGTCGCCGAACGAGGCCGTGAACGGCTTGCCCAGGACGCGCAGCGCCTGGGCGAAGGCCAGCATCGACCCCAGGGCATCGCCGTCCGGGCAGACATGACACGCCAGGCAGACCGTCTCGGCCTCGTCGATCGAGGCGACCGCCCGTTCCCACGCGTCGGCGGCGATGGCTGCGGTGCTACCCGGCGGGGAGTTCACGACCCGGAGTATCCCGCGTTGTCGGCATCGTCGCCGTCGGTTTCGTCAACATCCGCATCGGATCGCGCCTCGCGGTAAGGGTTCGCCTCCCCCGCAGGAAGGGCGCCCTCTGCGGTCTTGGCCACCTGCTCGTCCGCGGCGCGCGCCTTGGCGAGCAGATCGTCGATCTGCCGGGCGTTCTCGGGCAGCGCGTCGGGCACGAACGTCAGGCTCGGGGTGTGCCGTACGCCGGTGCGCTTGCCCACCTCCGTACGGATCACGCCCTTGGCGCTGTCGAGCGCCGCCGCGCTGTCCGCGCGCTCGGCGTCGCTGCCGTACACGGTGTAGAAGACCGTCGCGTCCCGCAGGTCGTTCGTCAACCGGGCGTCCGTCACGGTGACGAAACCGAGCCGCGGATCCTTGATCCGCCGCTCCAGCATCTCCGCGACGATCTGCTGAATGCGATCTGCGAGCTTACGAGCCCTCGCGGGGTCCGTCACAGTCTCTCCTTCATCGGTCCCGTGACCAGGGTGCGGTCACGGTCCTGCATAACAAGTAATGGAATGCACTCTATGACTCTTCGTTGAAGAGGCGTTGCCGGGCCGAGAGCAGCTCGATCTCCGGCCGCCCGGCGATCAGCCGCTCACACGCCTCCAGCACCTCGACGCAGTTGCCCGCCTCGGCGGAGACGACCGCGATCGCGATCTCCGCCCGGCGGTGCAGGTCGAGGTGGCCCGTCTCGGCGGCCGCGGCCGCCGGGAACCGGCGGCGTACCTCGGCGACGATCGGACGGACCACGGCACGCTTCTGCTTCAGCGAGCGTACGTCGCCGAGCAGCAGGTCAAGCGTCAGTGCTCCCACATACACAACGGTCACCCCCGTGATCGAACCGGCCCGCGACCGACGAGGTGGCGTGCGACAGAGCCGCACGCCACCTCTCCGGGTCGTACCGGGACCGGCGGGAAGGGCCGCGCTAGACGCGCGGCTTCTCCCGCATCTCGAAGGTTTCGATGATGTCGCCGATCTTGATGTCGCCGTACCCGACGCCGATACCGCACTCGAAGCCCTCGCGGACCTCGGTCGCGTCGTCCTTGAACCGGCGGAGCGACGAGACGGTGAGGTTGTCGGAGACGACCACACCGTCGCGGACCAGCCGCGCCTTGCTGTTGCGGTTGATCGTGCCGGACTGGACCATCGAACCGGCGACGTTGCCGATGCGCGGCACCTTGAAGATCTCGCGGATCTCCGCCGTGCCGAGCCGCACCTCTTCGAACTCGGGCTTGAGCATGCCCTTGAGCGCGGCCTCGACCTCTTCGATCGCCTGGTAGATGACCGAGTAGTAGCGGATGTCGACGCCTTCGCGGTCGGCCAGTTCCTGCGCGTTGCGCTCCGGCCGGACGTTGAAGCCGATGATGACGGTGCCCTCCGACGTGAGCGCGAGGTTCACGTCGTCCTGCGTGATCGCGCCGACGCCGCGGCGGATCACCCGGAGACCGACCTCGTCGCCGACGTCGATCTTGAGCAGGGCGTCCTCGAGGGCCTCCACCGAACCGGACACGTCGCCCTTGATGACGAGCAGCAGCTCCTGGAGCTCGCCCTTCTCGAGGTCCTTGAACAGCTCCTCGAGGGTGCGGCGCCCGCGAGTGCGGAGCAGCTCGGCGTTGCGCTTGCGCGCCTGGCGGCGGTCGGCGATCTGGCGTGCCATCCGGTCGTCGTCGACGACGATGAAGTTGTCGCCGGCGCCGGGGGTGGCGGACAGGCCGAGCACCAGGACCGGACGCGACGGCAGCGCCTCTTCGACGTTGTTGCCGTTCTCGTCCAGCATGGCGCGGACGCGGCCGAAGGCCTCACCACAGACGATCGAGTCGCCGACCCGGAGCGTGCCGCGCTGCACGAGCACGGTCGCCACGGAGCCGCGGCCCTTGTCGAGGTGTGCCTCGATCGCGACGCCCTGGGCGTCCTGCTCGGGGTTGGCCCGCAGGTCCAGCTCGGCGTCGGCGGTCAGGACGACGGCCTCGAGGAGGTCGTCGATGCCCATGCGCTGCTTCGCCGAGATGTCGACGAACTGCGTCTGGCCACCGAACTCCTCGGCGACGAGGCCGTACTCGGTGAGCTGCGCGCGCACCCGCTGGGGGTCGGCGCCCTCCTTGTCCACCTTGTTGACCGCCACGACGATCGGCACCCCGGCCGCGTTGGCGTGGTCGATCGCCTCCGTGGTCTGCGGCTTCACCCCGTCGTCGGCGGCGACCACCAGCACGACCAGGTCGGTCGTCTCGGCACCACGGGCACGCATGGCGGTGAACGCCTCGTGACCCGGGGTGTCGATGAAGGTGATCTTGCGTTCCTGGCCGTCGACCTCGGTCGCGACCTGGTAGGCGCCGATGTGCTGGGTGATGCCGCCGGCCTCGCCGGCCACCACGTTGGCGTTGCGGATCGCGTCGAGGAGCTTGGTCTTACCGTGGTCGACGTGACCCATGACGGTCACGACCGGCGGACGGGAGACGAGGTTCTCGTCGCCGCCCTCGTCCTCGCCGAACTCGATGTCGAAGGACTCGAGCAGCTCGCGGTCCTCGTCCTCGGGGCTGACGACCTGGACGTTGTAGTCCAGCTCGGCACCGAGCAGCTGCAGCGTCTCCTCGTTGACCGACTGCGTCGCGGTGACCATCTCACCGAGGTGCAGCATCACCTCGACGAGCGACGCCGGGTTGGCGCCGATCTTCTCGGCGAAGTCGGTGAGAGAGGCACCCTGCGGCAGGCGGATCGCCTTGCCGTTGCCACGCGGGACGCGGACGCCGCCGATCGAGGGCGCCTGCATGTTGTCGAACTCTTGACGCCGCTGCTTCTTGGACTTGCGCCCACGCGTGGGACGTCCGCCGGGACGGCCGAACGCGCCCTGCGTGCCACCGCGGCCACGGCCTCCGCCGCCCGGACGCGGGCCACCGAAGCCGCCGGGACGACCGCCGCC
>NZ_JBHLZP010000194.1:0-14360 GCF_042429965.1 Actinoallomurus acaciae | reverse complement strand
GTGACGTTCGTTCTGGACACCCGGACACCGCGGGTGCTCGCCGCGCTCCTCGCGGGCGCCGCCCTCGGGCTGGCCGGCACACTCGTGCAGGCCGTGACCCGCAACCCGCTCGCCGAACCCGGCGTCCTCGGCGTCTCCGGCGGCGCGGCCCTGGGCGCCGTACTCGTCACCATGACGCCGCTCGCCGGGTCGTGGGGCATCGCCGGCGCGGCGTTCACCGGCGCCGCGATCACGGCCGTGATCGTCTTCGGGCTGGCGGCACGGGGCGGATTCCACCAGAACCGGCTCGTCCTCATCGGAGTCGCCGCCTCCACCGGGACGACGGCGCTCATCGGCCTGATCATCGTCCTCACCGACCCGTTCAACGCCACCAAGGCCCTCATCTGGCTGTCCGGATCGACCTACGGGCGTACGGTGCCCGACGTGCTGCCGACCGCGGCCGTGCTCGTCGCCGCCACCGTCGCGGTGGTCATCCAGCGCGAGGAGCTGGACCTCGTGTCGCTCGACGACGACACGCCACGGCTTTTGGGGATGCGGCTCGCGCGGCGTCGTCTGTGGTTCCTGGGGATCGCGGTCCTGCTCGCGGCCACGGCCGTCGCGGCCGCGGGGACGATCGGCTTCGCCGGGTTCGTCGCGCCACATGCCGCGCGTGCCCTGGTGGGGCGCCGGCATGTTCGCGTCGTGCCGGTCGCGATGCTCCTCGGCGCCACCCTCGTCACCACGGCGGATCTCCTCGGCCGTACGGTGATCGCTCCGGCGCAGCTCGGAGCCGGTCTCGTCACGGCGGTCGTCGGAACGCCCTACTTCCTCTACCTGCTCACGCGAAGCCGCCGATAGCCCCTGGCGGTGATGGTGCCCGCTTCGGCCGGTGCCACCGACCCGCCGAGGGTCGGCGTGCCACCGAATCTCCCGAGCCTCGGGCGACCGGCGTGCCGTCGCCGGGGGTACGGACTGCCGGGGAGTTGCCCTCATCGGCGAGGCGGGGCTTCACGAGCGGGCGCGGCGTTGGCCTTCGGCCTGCGGGCCGCGACGGTGGGGGAGTCCGCCGCGACCCGCAACCGCAGTGACCGTGGGGGAGCGGCCAGTCGGATCCAGACCGGGGGGCCACCGGTGGAGAGCGCTGGACGGCTCTCGCTTGCTCTTCCGACTACGGCATCCACTCTCGCCGGTCCAGGGCCGAAAGTCAGCGCGGCCAGCACCCATCTTCAGGCCCTGCCAGCGGTAACCCACATCTTCCGGCTGGCGGGGATGCGCGAAGGCCGTGCGTGGGTGGTGACGGCCCCCGCCGGCGCCAGACCGGCCCCGTATGTTCACCGGCGTCACCGGAGTCACAGACCTGGGCGGCCACCGACATACTGGACATGCCGACGCCGAAGAGAGGTGAGCTTGCCCATGGCCCGTGTCCTCGGTTCGCCGCAGGAGGTCCTGGCCGCCGCCGACGTCGAGCGGTTCGTCCGCTCGTCGCTGGACGACGATGAGTACACCGGCAAGAGGGTCTGCGTGCTGGTGCCGGACGCCACGCGCAGCTGCCCGCTGCCACTGCTCCTGGACGGTGTGCACGCGGCCCTGCACGGGCGCGTGGCCGAGCTGACCTTCATGGTCGCGCTCGGCACCCATCCGGCGATGAGCGAGGAGGAACTCGCCGCCCTCTTCGGCTACCCACCCGGCCGTGCGGCCGAGCGCTATCCGGGCGTCACCATCCGTAACCACGAGTGGTGGGATTCCGCCATGCTCACCTCGGTCGGAGAGATCAGTGGGGCGGAGCTGGCCGAGCTGTCCGGCGGCCGGCTGTCCGACCCGGTGGAGGTGCGCCTCAACCGGGCCGTGGTGGAGAGCGACCTCACCCTCGTCGTCGGGCCCGTCTTCCCGCATGAGGTCGTGGGGTTCTCGGGCGGCAACAAGTACCTGTTCCCCGGCGTGGCGGGCCAGGAGGTGATCGACGTGTCGCACTGGCTGGGCGCGCTGATCACCAGCGCGGAGATCATCGGGACGCGCGGCACGACGCCCGTACGCGCGCTGATCGACCGCGCGGCGGCGAAGGTGCCCAGCGAGCTGCGGTGCTTCTCGCTCGTGGTGGAGTCCGGCACGTCGAACCTGCACGCGATCACGTACGGGGGCACCCGGGACGCCTGGGCCGCCGCCGCGGACATCACCGCGCAGGTCGACGTCAAGTACCTCGACGCTCCGGTCAAACGGGTGCTCTCCCTCGTGTCGCGCCGCTACGACGAGATCTGGACCGCCGCCAAGGGCATGTACAAGGTCGAGCCGGTCGTCGCCGACGGCGGCCAGGTGGTCCTGTACGCACCGCACGTCACGGAGGTGAGCCGTACGCACGGCGAGGCGATCCGTGCCGTCGGCTACCACTGCCGCGACTACTTCGTGAAGCAGTGGGACCGGTACCAGGACCGGCCGTGGGGCGTACTGGCCCACTCCACGCACCTGCGCGGCGGCGGCACGTACGATCCGGCCACGGGTGAGGAGCGCTGCCGCATCGAGGTCACTCTGGCCACGGGGATCGACGCCGGCACCACACGCGACCTGGCGCTGTCCTATATCGACCCGGCCACGATCGACGTGGAGGAGTGGTCACGCGACCCCGAAACCCTCGTCGTCCCCGACGCGGGGGAGATCCTCTACCGCCTCCGGTGACGCCGGCGGACCGGGCGGCCGTCGCGACCGGATGGCACCGTGTTCGGCCAGGATGTCGATGAACGCGGAGATGTGCGGCACCTCGGCGGTCGTGGTGAAGGCGACCAGCTCGCGGTGGACCGGCGGGTCCGGTTCGAGCTGGACGCCGCCGAAGTCGGCCTCGATCATGTTCCGCGGCACCAGCGCCGGGCCGAGCCCCGCCGCGGCGAGCTGGACCGCGGTGGACGTGTGGTGGGTGTGCACGGCGGGGCGTGCGATGAACCCGGCCGTCGAACAGGCCTGGGCGACCACGCCCGCCAGCCCGTTGTCGGGCGTGTACAGCACCCAGGGCCGGCTCGCGAGCTCGGCCAGCCGCACCCGGCGGCGGCCGTCGGCGGCCACCGGGTCGTCCTTCGACAGGACCACGACCAGCTCCTCCCGGCCGAGCGTGCGCACCGGACCGTCCCAGTGCAGCGGCGCCGCGCTGACCGCGACGTCGATGCCACCCGCCGACATGAGGTTCGCCAGGTCGGCGCTGTTGCCGAACTCCAGCAGCTCGACGTGGGAGTCCGGGTAACGCCGCCGCCAGATCAGGACCGCCGGCGGGATGATGCCGAGCGCGATCGAGTACAGCGCGGCGATCCGCAGTCCGATCCGGGCCATCTCCCCCCGGGGACGGGCGACGTGCACGGCCTCGTCGGCACTGTGCAGCGCGGCGATCGCGTGCGGCAGGTACGCGCGGCCCATCGGCGTCAGGCGTACGGTGTCGGGAAGGCGTTCGAGCAGCGGATGCCCGACGTGGCGCTCCAGCGCCCGGATCTGATGGGACAGCGCGGGCTGGGAGACGGAGAGCCGCTGCGCCGCCCGCGTGAACGAGGCCTCCTCGACGACGGCCAGCAGGTACTCCATCTGCCGGAAGCTCATGAGAAAATTGTATGCCCGCAGGTGAGAGGCCTACCGAACCGAGACGGCGGACGGTGCCCGGGCCCCGGTCATCCACAGCCCCAGCGCTCCACTTCCTGTCGCGGGCCGTGACGCTGGACAATAGAAGTGGGGTGGCCCCCCGGGCGGGTGGGCCGGACACACGGGTGGGCCGGACACACGGGTGGGCCGGACACACGGGTGGGCCGGACACACGGGTGGGCCCGGCGAACCGGGAGGACCGGCGAACCGGGAGGACCGGCGAACCGGGAGGACCGGCGAGCCGGTGGGCGGGCAGGCGGGGCGGGTAGGTCGGCGGATGTGGGTTTCAGCGGCGGGCGGCCGCGCCGAGGAAGCCGAGCGGTACGCGGTCGTCCGACAGCGGGTCGCCGGTGTGCCAGTGTTCGACTCCGACCAGGCCGGGTTCGAGTAGCTCCAGCCCGTCGAAGAACGTTGCCACCTGGGCCGGGGAGCGAGGCGTGATCGAGCCGAGAGACGTCGTCGCGTAGATCTCGCGTCCCTCGCCGGCGACCTCCGGGGCGACCTCGTCGGCGGTGATGTGGGAGATCACCAGATGGCTGCCGGGCGCGAGGGCGGCGCGTAGCCGGGCGACGATGTCGGCGGCCTCGCGGTCATCGGGGACGAACTGCAGTACCGCCACGAGCAGAAGGCCGACGGGGCGGTCGAAGTCGATCAGGGCGCGTGTCTCCGGATGATCCAGGATCTCGTCCGGGCGGCGCAGGTCGGCCTGGATCACCGTGCTTCGCTCGTCGGTCGCCAGCAGGGCGCGGCCGTGGGAGACCACTACGGGATCGACGTCCACGTACACCACACGCGACTCGGCGTCGATCCGTCCGGCCACCTGGTGGACGCTGTCCCGAGTGGGCAGGCCGGTGCCGATGTCGATGAACTGCCGGACTCCCGACTCGGCGAGTAACCGCACCGCGCGGGCCAGGAACCCGCGGTTGGCGCGGACCCACTCCGCGGCGTACGGCATGATCTTCATGATCCGTTCGGCGGCCTCGCGGTCGGCGGCGAAATTGTCCTTGCCGCCTAAGTAATAGTCATACATCCGGGCGACGTTGGGCGTCTCCGGGGCGACATCGTCGACGGCCATGGCCGCACCGCCTCTCTCAAGATCGTGGATTGCGAGACTACCTTCCGGCAACCGGCCGCAGGGGGCGTCGCGTCATCCTCATCCGGCCATCCGCCGGGGCGGCCACCGCGGCTCCGCCGGGTCACGGCGCCTCCTTCGCCGTCGGTTCCCTCGCCTCAGCCCGGTCACAGAGTGGCGTGCTCGGCGACGGTCTCGATGAACGCCGACGCCGGCGGGGAGACGTACTGGCGGGTGAAGGCGACCAGCTCCCGGTGGAGCGGCGGCTCGGGACGGATCGTGCAGCGCTCGAACTCGGGGCCGATCACGTTGCCCGGCACGAGCGCGGGGCCGAGGCCGGCCGCCGCGAGTTCGACGGCGGTCGCGGTGTGGTGGGTGCGCACGGCCGCCCGCGGTGTGAAGCCGGCGCGGGCGCAGGCGGCGGCGACGAACGGAGCCAGGCCGAACTCGGGCGCGTACAGCACCCAGGGGCGGTCGGACAGCCGCCGGAGGTCGATCGACCCGCCGCCGCTCCGCAGCTCCGGGTCGTCGTACGGCAGGACCACGAAGAACTCCTCGGGTCCCAGCACCCGGCAGCGGCCGGTCCAGCCCACCGGCGCCGGCCCGATCGCGACGTCGGCACCGCCGTGCAGCATCTCCGCCGCCAGCAGGTCGATGTGGGCGAACTCCCGGATCCGTACCCGGACCCGCGGGTGCTCGTGCCGCCACACGCGGATGGCGCGCGGGATGATGCCGAGGGCGATCGACCGCAGCGTCGCGACCTGGAGCTCGCCTCCGGAGAGGCGGCCGACCGCGCGGGCCGCGCGCGTCGCCTCGTCGGTGCTGCGGACCGCGGCGATGGCATGGGGCAGCACGGCGTCGCCGAGCTCGGTCACCTCGACCGTACGGGCGAGCCGGTCCAGCAACGGGCCGCCGATCGCGTCCTCGAGGACCTTGATCTGGTGGGACAGCGCCGGCTGGGAGACGAGCAGCCGCTCGGCCGCCCGGGTGAAGGAGTGTTCTTCGGCCACCGCGATCAGATACTCGAACTGCCGCAGTGTCATAAAGAAATTATATGAGGTGCAGAAAAAGCCGGTCTTTGCCTGACCGGCCAGGTCAGAGCCACTATAGAGACGTGCTGGGGAGCGGGCCGCACCACGCGCGGCACCACCGCCCCGCACCCGTGAGGACCACCATGAGCGGCCCCGCGCGCCGGGTGAAAACAGGGGATTCATCGCAGGCAGCCGACGCGAGGTCGCATCCCGCGGACCGGGTTCACAGCGGACCGGGCCGCAGGGAAAGGCGGGGGCTCGCGGGCCGCGGCCTTCATGGGGAGGCGGCCGTGGCCCGCGGGCACCGCATCCCCCCGCGAGCCAGCCGCCCCGTCCTGACGAACGTCCGGACACGTGCCGGCCGGCGCGCCCGGGAGGATCGGCCTCGGTCGCGGCGCTCACGACTCCCGGATGCGCACCGCCCGCCGTAGATCGTCGAGTTGGTCCGCCAGCGCCCGGTGCAGCGCGGGGCTGAGGTCCTCCTCCAGGCACCGCTCCGCCGCCTGTACGGTCTCCGGGGTCGCCGCGTGGTCGGGGAAGAGCATCCGCCCCAGGGCGGTCGCGACCATCGGGCCGCGTTTGCCCGCCGCCGGGACCTCCTCGAAGTAACGCCGTACGTACCCCTCGGTCGTCTCCGGCATCGCCGGCTGCCAGAAGCCGTCGGCGGTCGCGATCAGCAGATGGTTCGACAGCGCGCCGTCGGCGAACATCTGCTGCCAGGCGCGCTCCTTGGTGTCCCGGCCCGGCAGCGCCGCGCCGCAGCGGGCCGCGCCCTGGCAGCCGGTCGCGCTCGGGTCGCGGGACAGCTCCTCGGCGATCTCCGCCTCGCTCACCTCGCCGAGCGCCGAGAGCTGGAGCAGTGCCTTCCAGCGGAGTTCCGGGTCGAGGTCCGGCCCGCCGGGCACGCGCTCGGCCCCCAGCCACGCGCGCAGCGCGGTCACCTCGTCCGGCGTCGACGAGCAGCGGATCAGGCCGCGTACGGCGGCGAGCCGTATGCCGGGATCGTCGTCGGTGGCGCGGATGATCCGGCGGCACACCTCGGCGAGGGTGGTGATCGCCGCCGGGCGCCGCTCCGGGACCAGGTAGCGGTCGGCGATCTCGTCGCGGGCGAACGCGAGCATCGCCTCGACCACGGACACGGCGGGCTCGGCCGGCAGGTGCGTCTCGACGAGCGCGAGGAATTCCGCGGCCGGCAGGTCGCCGTCGCGGACCATGTCGCGGGCGGTGTTCCAGAGCACCGCGCGGGTCAGCCGATCGTCGATCGCGGACAGCCCCGCGGCCACGGTCTCCCAGGAGCGCCGGTCCGGCCGCACCTTCGCGTAGCCGAGGTCGCCGTCATTGATCACCAGCAGGTCGGGACGCGCGGCGCCCACGAGCGCGGGCAGGGCCGTACGGTCCGCGCCCCCGGCGGGCAGGTCGACGCCGATCCGGCCGCGCCGCACCAGCCGGTGCTCGCCGTCGCCGTCCGCCAGGTCGTAGAGGCCGACGAGGATCCGGTGGGGGCGCGGGGAGGGCTTGCCGGTGTGCGCGATCCCGGCGGAGACGATGGCGCCGTCCCTCTCCTCGATCTCGGCGCGGAGGGTGTCCACGCCACTGCTCCGCAGCCAGCGCTCGGCCCACGAGTGGACGTCGCGGCCGGGCGCCGCCCCGGCGAGGGCGTCGAGCAGGTCGGCCAGGTCGGCGTTGCCGAACCGGTGCCGGGCGAAGTGGGCGTTGACGCCCGCGAGGAAGGCCTCCTCACCGAGCCAGGCGACGAGCTGCCGCAGGACGGAGGCGCCCTTGGCGTAGGAGATCCCGTCGAAGGCCACCCGGGCGGCCGCGGTGTCCGCCAGGCCCTGGGCGGCGACCGGGTGCGTCGAGGGGCGCTGGTCGGCGTCGTAGCCCCAGGCCTTGCGCTTGACCGCGAACCCGGTCCAGGTCGTGGTGAAGCGGCTGACCTCGGCGATCACCTGGTGACCCATGTACTCGGCGAAGGACTCGTTGAGCCACAGGTCGTCCCACCACCGCATGGTGACCAGGTCGCCGAACCACATGTGCGCCATCTCGTGCGCGATCACGACGGCGCGCGCCTCGCGTTCGGTGTCGGTGACGGCCGAGCGGAACAGGAACTCGTCGCGGAAGGTCACGCAGCCCGCGTTCTCCATCGCGCCGAAGTTGAGCTCGGGCACGAAGGCCTGGTCGTACTTGCCGAACGGGTACCGCTCGTCGAACAGCTCGTGGTAGCGGTCGAGGCTGCGCCGGGTGATGTCGAAGATCTCCTCGGCGTCCAGGAAGGGCGCGAGCGAACGGCGGCAGTGGAGGCCGAGCGGGACGCCGTCGTGCTCGGCGTGCACCGAGTGCAGCGGCCCGCCGACGACGACGGCGAGGTATGTGCTGATCGGCCGTGTCGGGGCGAACGCCCAGTGCCCGTCCCCGGTGCGCTCACCGGCCCCGTTGCTCACCACCGTCCAGCGCGAGGGCGCGGTCACCGAGATCTCCAGGACCGCCTTGAGATCGGGCTGGTCGAAGCAGGCGAAGACGCGGTCCGCCTCGTCCGGGGCGCACTGTGTGTAGACGTACACCTCCCCGTCGGCCGGGTCGGTGAACCGGTGCATGCCCTCGCCCGTACGGGAGTAGTACATGTCCGCCTCGACGCGCAGCTCGTTGTCGGCGGCCAGGCCCGGCAGCGGTACGCGGCCGTCGTCGAACGTCGCGGGGTCCAGGTCGGCGCCGTTGAGGGTGAGCCGGTGCAGACGCGCGGGCCGCAGCTCGGCGAACGTCGTGGCGCCGGGCTCCGTGCAGCCGAAGCGGATCACCGTGGTCGAGCCGAACACCTCTTCGCCTCGCGTGAGGTCGAGGTGCACGGTGTAGGAGTGGACGTTCAGCAGCCGAGCGCGGTCCTGCGCCTCCGTGCGAGTCAGTGGTGCGGGCATGTCGGCTATGTTGCCCTATCTCGATGAGCTCAGACGCGGGGGCCGTATCCGACCGACGGCCCCCGCCTCGGCGAAGGTCCTCAAAGGTCGAGTCCGGTCAGCACCATCACGCGCTCCTCGGTGAGGTCGTTCATCGCCGACCGCAGGCCCTCGCGCCCGACGCCGGACTGCTTCCAGCCGCCGTACGGCATCTGGTCGGCGCGGTAGCTGGGCACGTCCCCGACGATCACACCGCCGACCTCGAGATCGCGGTGGGCGCGGAACGCGGTCCGTACGTCGGTGGTGAAGATGCCGGCCTGCAGCCCGTACTTGGAGGAGTTGACCATCGCGAACGCCTCGTCGAGGTCGCCGAAGCGCGTCACGGACAGGACCGGGCCGAAGACCTCCTCCTCGGCGATCTTCGTGCCGCCGGGCACGTCCGCGAGGACGGTCGGCGCGACGGTACGGCCCTCGCGGGTGCCGCCGGTGAGCACGGAGGCGCCCGCCTCGGCGGCCTCCGCGACCCAGCTCGTGATCCGCTCGGCCGCCGCGTCGTTGATCACCGGGCCGACCTGGACACCGTCGGCCGTCGGGTCGCCGGTCGGCAGCGCCTCGACCGCCGAGACCAGTTCGGGGACGAAGGCGTCGTAGACGTCGGCGTCGATCAGCACGCGTTGGACGGCGATGCACGACTGGCCGGCCTGGTAGTTGGCGAACAGCGCGATGCGCGACGCGGCCGCGGGCAGGTCCGGCCAGTCCGCGGTGACGATCACCGCGGCGTCGCCGCCGAGTTCGAGGGTGATGTGCTTGGCGGGCGCCTGCTCCTGTAGCGAGAGGCCGACCGGGCCGGAGCCGGTGAAGGAGATGACCGGCAGCCGGGGGTCGGCGACGAGCGAGGACATCTTCTCGTTCGGCACCGGCAGCACCGAGACCATCCGCGGCGGCAGATCCGTCTCGGCGATGATCTCGCCGAGCAGCAGCGCGCTCAGGGGCGTGGCCGGCGCCGGCTTGACGAGGATGGGCGCGCCGACGGCGATGGCCGGCGCCACCTTGTGCGCGACGAGGTTCAGCGGGAAGTTGAACGGCGCGATTCCCAGGACTGGACCGCGCGGGAACCGGCGGACGACCGCCATCCGCCCGGTCGCGGCGGCGTCGGTGTCGAGCCGCTGCAGGTCGCCCGCGAAACGGCGGGTCTCCTCGGCGGCCCACCGGAACGTCGACACGGCGCGGGAGACCTCGCCGCGCGACCAGACCAGCGGCTTGCCGTTCTCCGCCGTGATCAGCGCGGCGATCTCCTCGGCGCGTTCGGCCAGGCGGGCCGAGATGTGGTCGAGGGCCGCGGCGCGTACGTGCGCGGGCGTGGCCTGGGCCTCGTGCCGTACGGCGTGCAGGTCGGCGACGGCCTGCTCCACCTGGGCGTCGGTGGGGACGGCGACCTCGCCCACGATCGAGCCGTCCCACGGTGAGGTCACCGCGAGGGTGTCGTCGCCGGTGACGGGCGTTCCGGACAGGAAGAAGGGCGTGACGTCGGACATGACGGAGAACCTCGCTTGAGTCGGGGTGGCTGGCTCAGACGGACGCCGCGAAGGCGCCCTCGAGGATGTCCAGGCCTTCGGTGAGCAGGTGGTCGGGAGAGGACAGCGGCGGAAGGAACCGCAGGACGTTGCCGTACGTGCCGGCGGTCAGCGTGACGAGGCCCTCCGCGTGGCAGGCCTTGTTCACCGCGGCCGTGAGCGCCGGATCCGGGGTCTTGGCGGCCGGGTCCGACACGAGCTCGATCGCGAGCATCGCGCCGCGGCCGCGTACGTCGCCGACCTGGGGGTACTTGGCGGCCAGATCGCGCAGCCGTGGCATGAAGAGCGCCTCGACGGCGCGGGCGCGCCGGGGAAGGTCCTCGGCCTTCATCGTCTCGATGGCGCCGAGCGCCGCCGCGCAGGCCACCGGGTTGCCGCCGTACGTGCCGCCCAGGCCGCCGGGGTGGACGGCGTCCATGATCTCGGCCCGCCCGGTCACGGCCGCGAGCGGCAGGCCGCCGGCGATGCCCTTCGCGGTGGTGATCAGGTCGGGCACCACGCCCTCGTGGTCGCAGGCGAACCAGTCGCCGGTACGGCAGAAGCCGGTCTGGATCTCATCGGCGATCAGCAGGACGCCGTTGTCGCGGCACCAGTCCGCCACGCGCGTCAGGAAGCCGTCCGGCGGCACGACGAAGCCGCCCTCGCCCTGAATCGGCTCGATGATGACCGCGGCGGTGTTCTCCTCGCCGACCTGGGTGTGCACCTGGGACGCGAACTGCGCGAACGCCTCTTCGGCGCAGTCGTCCGGACCGGTCGGCCAGCGGTACGGATAGGCCATCGGCACGCGGTAGATCTCACCCGCGAACGGGCCGAAGCGGTGCTTGTAGGGCATGTTCTTGGCGGTGAGGCTCATCGTCAGGTTGGTGCGGCCGTGGTAGGCGTGCTCGAAGGCGACGACGGCCTGCCGCCCGGTGGCCGAACGCGCGATCTTCACGGCGTTCTCCACCGCCTCGGCGCCGGAGTTGAACAGCGCCGATCGCTTCTCGTGGTCGCCCGGCGTCAGCTCGGCCAGTGCCTCCGCCACCTCGACGTACTCCGCGTACGGCGTGATCATGAAGCAGGTGTGGGTGAAGTCGGCGGCCTGTGCCCGGACGCGCTCGACCACGCGGGGCGCGGCGTTGCCCACCGTGGTCACGGCGATGCCGGAGCCGAAGTCGATCAGCTGGTTGCCGTCGACGTCGACCAGGATGCCGCCGCCGGCCCGCTCGACGTAGACCGGCAGCCCGGTCGAGACGCCGGCGGAGACCGCGGCGTTCTTGCGCGCCTGCAGCGCGGCCGAACGCGGACCGGGAATCGCCGTGTTGAGGATGCGACGCTGCTCGATACCGGTCATGAATCCTCCTTCGTCAAGGGGAGTGACCGCTGGGGCACGCTTGGTGATTCCTCGCTTCGCTCGGTCATTGCTCTCCGATCGGTCGATGTTGCCGAGGCTACGCCGGGGCGCGGCGCGCTCATCGGACGGGAGGGGCCAGGTCCATGGCGACGGCGCGCACCGGCGCGCCGTCGGCGCCCGCGAGGCGCAGCGGGAGACATGAGACGAACGGCGTGAAGTCGATCAGCTCGAAGCCGCGCAGGTTCTCCCCGATCGCGCCGCCCGCCGCCGCGATCAGGCGGTGGGCGGGGAAGCCCTCGCCGGGATGGGCGGCGTCCGGGGTCTCGTCGATGTTGGGGAAGTCGAGGAGGAAGGTCCGTACGCCGAGGTCGAGCATCCGGCGGCAGGCGTCCGCGTCGAGGAACGGGTGGTCGAAGTAGGCCGGCGTTCCGTACCGGGCCGGCCAGGCGGTGTGCAGCAGCACGATCACGCCGGGCCCCAGCCGCCCGGCCGCCGGGGCGATCGCCTCCCAGGTGATGCGGGCGCGCGGCGCCAGGCCGGTGACGTCGATGACGACACCCTCGCCGGCGAAGAGCGACAGGTCCATCTCATCGATCCGGGCGCCGTCCGCACGGAAGTGGTACGGCGCGTCGACGTGCGTGCCGGTCTGGGAGCCGAGCCGCAGGCTCAGCAGGTTGAAGCCGTCCGCCTCGACGGTGGCCGCGGGCTCGATCCGTGGCACCGGATCCCCCGGGTAGACCTGCGTGGACTCCGACAGCGGCACCGACAGGTCGACGATGCGGCGAACGTGCACGGCGGCTCCCTCCACGGACCGGGTCGGACCCGGCGTGATAACTGTAGGGCAACATAGGTTTCCTACCAAGAAACATCTGTGGCGGCCGGTGGCCGTGAGACGATCGCCATCCGGCGCGCCATGGGCGGCCACCCGCCTCCCGCGCCGGGCGCCTGACGAAGAGGGGTCCATGAGATCAGTGCCGATCGCCGCCGGTCAGCAGGACCTGCGCATCGGGGCCCGCCTGCGCGACGCCCGGCGGCGACAGGGCCTGACGATCGACCAGGTGGCGCGGAGCACGGGCCTGACCAAGGGGTTCATCAGCCGGATCGAGCGCGACATGACCTCGCCCAGCGTGTCGACCCTGGTGACGGTGTGCGCGGCCCTGTCACTGCCGGTCGGGGAGCTGTTCGTCACCCCGAAGACCGACGTCGTGCGCGGGACGGACGCGCCGTACATCCAGCTCGCCGGCCCGGGCGCGGACGAGCGCCTGCTGACCCCGCGCGGCCAGGGGCGCCTCCAGCTCGTGCGCTCGGTCATCGACCCCGGCGGCACGGGCGGCGAGGAGCTCTACACCCTCGACTGCGAGGTGGAGGTCGTCCACGTGGTGCGCGGCCGGCTGGAGCTGGTGTTCTCCCGGTCGGCGGAGCTGCTGGAGACGGGCGACACGATGACCTTCTCCGGCCGCGAGCCCCACACGTGGCGCAACCCGGACCCGGACGAGGCCGCCGAGGCCCTCTGGGTGATCGTTCCCGCCTCCTGGGACACCACCGCATAACCGCTGCGGCTGGTCACGGCGGGAGACGGCACCCGCGCCGACATCGAGAGGACCGCATGACCGGTCAGGACACGTCCGCACGCCTCGCCCGCTACCTGGGGTGTCTCTCGTCGGTGACCGGTTCGGAGCCGTCACTTCGCGAGGTGACGTCCGTCGACCCGGGGGCGGGGCGGGTGCTCGCGGTCGTCTGCACCGACGTTCCCGGCACCGGGTACGTGACGGGGTTCAGCTACGGCCTGTCCCTTTCGGGCGAGCCGGCCCCGGGCGGTCGCGAACTGGTGCTGACGGTACGGTCCCGCGACGCCGGGTGGGCGATGGTCCCGGCGCGGATGGTCGCCGCGCTGTGCGGCAGGCATTCGTTCGAACGCGGAAGGGCGCTGGGCCATGCGGGCCGGCTCGCCGAGGACACGGCGATGACCAGCGTGCTGCTGGCCGAACCTCCGATTCGCCGACTCACCGAACCGCTCGACCTCGGCTCTGGGGACTCCGCGCCGGATGGCCTGGAAATTGTGGGCGTATACCCGATATATGCGTCCGAGCGGGACCTCGTTCACGCCGCCGGATTCGATGCTCTCTGGAGCCTCGACTGGGACCGTTTCGATCCCGCGCGGCCTCCCGTGGCGTGAGCCGTCGGTGCTCCCGCACAGGCGCGCTCGCGGACAGACGCCCTCGGTACGCTCGCGACAGCCGACGAGGGGAGACGACGTGACGCCGTTCCACGATCTCAAGGAGTACATGGCGCTGCCGAGGGTCCTCACCCTGCGGCTCTCGGGAGACGGGCGGCGCGTCGTCGCGGTCGTGCGGATTCTCGCGTCCGACGGCAAGAGGTACCGGACGGCGCTGTGGGAGGTCGACCCGGAGGGCGTGGCCGGGCCGCGCCGCCTGACGCGCTCGGCGGCGGGGGAGGGGCGGCCGGAGTTCCTGCCCGGCGGATCCCTGCTGTTCACCTCCGCCCGTACGGACGCGGGCGGCGCCGACGAGGAGGAGGTCCAGCGGCTGTGGCTGCTGCCCGCCGACGGCGGCGAGCCGTGGAGGATCGCGGACCATCCCGGCGGCATCGAGGACTTCGCCGTCGCACGCGAGAGCGGCACCGTGGTGTTCGCGGCGCCGGTGCCTCCCGATGGCGACGACGCGCGTACCGAGCGGCGTAAGGCGGCCGGCGTCACCGCCATCCTGCACGAGAGCCTCCCGATCCGTGACTGGGACCATCACCTCGGGCCCGCCGAGCGGCGGCTGTTCGCGGCGGCGCCGCCCGCGTCGGAGGGGGCCGGGCTCGAGACGCCCCGTGACCTCACGCCCGAGCCGGGCCACGCGCTGG
>NZ_JBHLZP010000193.1:0-14376 GCF_042429965.1 Actinoallomurus acaciae | reverse complement strand
CCGCGCGGGCGCACGGCGGCTCCGTACGGCGTGCGCTGCCCGGCGCCGTCGCCCGCGGAGTGGCCGGCCTGGCCGAGGCGTGCGGCGCGAGCGAGTTCATGGTGCTGGAGGCGGCGGTGGCCCTGCTGCTGAGCAAGCTCGGCGCCGGCACCGACGTTCCGCTCGGCATCCCGGTCGCCGGGCGGAGCGACGACGCGCTGGAGCCTCTGGTCGGGTTCTTCGTCAACACCGTGGTTCTGCGCAACGATCTGTCCGGCGCCCCGACGACGGGTGAATTGGTCCGGCGGGTCCGCGACACCGCACTCGACGCTTTGGCCCACGCCGACGTGCCCTTCGAGCGGGTGGTCGACGCGGTGGCGCCGCGTCGCGGCGCGTACCATCCGCTGTTCCAGACCATGGTCACCTACCTGGAGACCGGCGGGGACCGGCTCGACCTGCCGGGCCTCGACGTCACCCCGATCCGGCGCGGGACCAACCCGGCAAAGTTCGACCTGGTCTTCCGGTTCGCCGCCGGCCCCGGCGGCGAACCGGACCGGCGGCTCTCACTCGACCTCGGCTACGTCGCCGACCTGTTCGACCCGGCGACCGCCGAGACGATCGCCGACCGGTTCTGCCGCCTGCTCGCGGCCATGACCGCCGACCCCGGTGCGTCGGTGGCCACGCTCGACGTGCTGGACCCGGCCGAGCACGCCCGGCTCGCCGACTGGAACCGTACCGAGACCGAAATCGACGCCGACGAGTCCGACCTGACCCTCGCCCGGCTGGTGGACCGGCAGATCGCGGCCACCCCGGAGGCGGTCGCGGTCACCGCGGGCGCGGAGTCGCTCACCTACGCCGAACTGGACGCCCGCGCCGACGTGCTGGCCCGGCGGCTCGCCGACCGCGGCGTCGGCCGGGAAGACACCGTCGCGGTGTACCTGGACCGGTACCTGGACCTCGTGGTCGCACTGGTGGCGGTGCTGCGCACCGGGGCGGGGTTCGTACCGCTGGAGACCGGGTGGCCGGCCGCCCGGATCGCCGACATCTGCCGCGGCGCCGGTCCGGCCGCCGTCGTGGTCCCCGACGGGGCCGACGCGCCCGACGGAGCGCGGGACGTTCCGGCGGTGACCGTCCGGGACCCACGCGAGACACCGCGGACCCGGACCGAGGACCTGCGCGGGCCGCTGCCCGACGGACTCGCGTACGTGATCTTCACGTCCGGCTCCACCGGCAAGCCCAAGGGGGCGATGATCCGACACCGGGCGATCGCCGCGCGCCTGATCTGGCAGCGTCCCTGGCTCGACTTCGGCCCCGGCGACGCCGGGCTGTTCAAGGCGCCGCTCGGATTCGACATCTCGGTGAACGAGGTGTTCCTGCCGCTGACCACCGGCGCACGGATCGTCATCGCCGAGCCGGAGCGCGAAGGCGACGTGGAGTACCTGCTCGAACTGATCGGGCGGGAACGGGTCACCTACGCGTACCTGACCTCCTCGATGCTCGACGTCATGGTGAAGCTCGACGGCTTCTCCGCCCTGGCCGAGTCGCTGGAGCACGTGTGGTGCGGCGGCGAGGTCTTCACCCCCGAGCAGTTCGCCCGGCTACGCGCCGCCGTGGACTGCCGGATCTACCATGGGTACGGCCCGGCCGAGGCGACCATCGGCGTCACCCACGAGTTCTACGGCCGGGACCGTACGCGGGACGCGGTCACCATAGGCGTCCCGAACCCGAACACCCGCATCCACATCCTCGGACCGGACCTGCGACCGGTCCCGGTCGGGGTCGGGGGCGAGATCTACATCGGCGGACTGCCCCTGGCCCGCGGCTACGTGGGCGCCCCGCGACTGACCGCGGAACGGTTCGTCGCCGACCCCTTCCGCGGCGACGGGGCCCGGCTCTACCGCACCGGCGACCTGGCCCGCCGGCGCCCCGACGGGACACTGCAGTTCCTCGGCCGCGCCGACAACCAGGTCAAGATCCGCGGCATGCGAGTGGAACCCGAGGAGATCGAGAACACCCTGGCCGGGCACCCGGGCGTCCGGCAGGCGATCGTGCTGATGCGCCGGGCTCCGGGAGGGGCGGACCATCTGGTGGCATGGTGCGCGAGCAGCGGCGATCCCGGCGAACTGCGGCAGTGGCTCGCCGACCGGCTGCCCGCGCACATGGTGCCGACGGTGGTCACGGCGCTGCCGGCGCTGCCGCTGACCCCGGCCGGCAAGGTGGACCGCCGGTCACTGCCGGAGCCGGACTTCGCCCAGGCGGGCCGGCGGGCCCCGGCCGAAGGCGCCGAACGCGACCTCTGCACGCTGGTCGGTGAGCTGGTCCAGGCCACCGACGTCGGCCCCGACGACTCGTTCTTCGCGCTCGGTGGGGACAGCATCGCCTCCATCCAGTTGGTGCGCCGCGCCCGGGCGGTCGGCTGGAACATCTCGCCGCGCGACGTCGCCACCCGCCCGACGCTGGGTGATCTCGCCGCGGTCGCCCGCCGTGCTCCGCTCGCCGAGACGGCCCGGCCCGCGGCCGGACCGCGGACCGTACCGCTGACACCGATCATGCGCGCGGTCCTGGCCCGAGGGGGACCGTTCGAGCGGTTCGCCCAGGGAGCGTTCCTGCACCTGCCGGGCGACGTCACCGAGCCGTCCTTGCGGCGGGTCCTGGCCGCCGTCGCCGACGCCCATCCGATGCTGCGTGCCGCGCTGCTGCCGGACGAGTCGGCGCTGCGGATCTCCGGTGAGTCGGCCGAACCTCCATTGCGCCGGATCGCGGTCCCGTACGGGTTCGGCCCCGGCTTCACCTCCCAGGCGGCCCAGGTGACGGCGGAGTGTGTCGACGCGCTGGACATCGGTTCCGGGCGGCTCGTACAGGCGGTGTGGTTCGACGCCGACGCCGACGCCGACGCCGACGCCGACGCCGACGCCGTCGGCTCCCGGCTGCTGCTGGTGATCCATCACCTGGCCGTCGATGGGGTCTCCTGGCGGATCCTGCTCGACGACCTCGCCCGCGGCTGGGAGGCGCTCACCGCGGGCGCGGACCCGGCACCGACCCCGGAGATCACCGGGTTCGGCGAGTGGGCCTCCGCCCTCCACCGGCGCGCCCCGGCCCTGGACACCGGGCCGGAGCCTGACACCGGGCCGGAACTCGGCACCGCGAGCACGCCCCGCCGCGTCGTCGCAGGACGGGACCTCGATCCGGCCCGCGACACCTGGTCGCGACAGCGGACCCGCACGTTCGCCCTGGGCGCGGAACCGACCGCGGTATTGCTCGGACCGGCGCCCGCCAAGCTGGGGTGCACCGTCCAGGATCTCCTGCTCGGCGCGCTGGCCGTCGCCCTGGAACCCCCCGAGCCGATCCCCGTCTGGGTGGAGGGCCACGGCCGGTACGAGGAACTCCTCCCCGGAGCCGACCTCACCCGTACCGTCGGCTGGTTCACCGACCAGTACCCGGTCCGGATCGACCCGTGCACCGACCCGGCCGAGGCCGCACGCCGGACGGCACGGCAGAGAGCGGTCCGGCCGTACGGCGGGATCGGCGACGGCCCGCCGCGACGGCCAGACCCCTGGAACGCCGGAGCCGGAGGGCCCGAGATCCGGCTCAACTACCTCGGTCGGCTGCATGGGTCAGGAGACGGCCGGGCATGGACTCGCGCACCCGAGTTCGTCCCCGCGCCCGCCCTGGCCGCGGCGAACCCCGAGATGCCCGCCGCCGTACCGCTGGACCTCACCGCGCTCGTCACCGACGGACCCGAGCTGTCCCTGACCGTCACCTACCTCGACGACGTGGTGGCCACCGCCGACGCCGAACGCGTCGCGCAACGCTGGCACCAGGCGCTGGCCAGGCTCGCCACGTCCGTACCCGCACCAGACGCCGAGCCCGGAGGAGACACATGATGGACACCCTGTTCCCCCACCTGGTCGAGGGGAGCGGCTCCGTGACCGAGCGGATCCGCGCCGAGCGCGGTGACCTGCGCTCACGGCTGCGCGGCCACGGCGCCCTCCTGTTCCGCGGCTTCGACATCGGCGACGCCGATGGTCTGGAAGCCGCCGTACGGGCCCTGGCCGGTGAGCCACTCACGTACACCGAGCAGTCGACACCACGCGAGGTGATCAAAGGCAACGTCTACACCTCGACCGAGTACCCGGCGCACGCGGAGATCCCCCTGCACACCGAGATGAGCTACCAGGCGACATGGCCGCGGACCCTGTTCTTCCACTGCGTCACTCCACCGGAGACCCAGGGCGCGACACCGCTGGCGCCCACGCGAGCCGTCCACGAGGCAATCGACCCACGGGTCCGGGACGAGTTCGACCGGCGCGGATGGATGCTGGTGCGCAACTACGGGGAGGACATCGGCCTGCGCTGGCGGCACGCCTTCGGCACCGACGACCGGTCCGAGGTCGAGCGCTACTGCGCCGGCGCGGCCATCGAGCCCACCTGGCTGGGCGACGAACAGCTACGGACTCGGGCGATCCGCTCGGCCGTGCACACCCATCCGGAGACCGGCGACCCGGTGTGGTTCAACCACATCGTGATCTTCCATTCCTCCAGCCTCCCGGACACGGTGCGGGACACCCTGATCGAGCTCTACGGCGCGGAGGGACTGCCGCACAACACGTTCTACGGCGACGGCGAACCGATCCCGGACGAGGTGGTGGAACACGTACGCTCCGCGTACCGGTCCGCGTCCACCCGGTTCAGCTACGAGCCCGACGATCTGCTGGTCATCGACAACATGCTCGTCGCGCACGGACGCGAACCGTTCACCGGCAAGCGACGGATCGCCGTAGCGATGGCCGAACCCTCGTCCTGACCGCCCCAGCCCCGGCCAGCCCCGCTCAACACCTGATCGACCTGCCCCCTAGGGCGGTATCCGCCGCCTGTTCAACCTCGCCGGCCGACCCGACTACACGATCGGGTCTCATGTGGTGGCACCGGCGGGTGGGGGCAGGGCTGCCACTGGCCCCCGCCACCGAGGAGCAACTATGCAGCAGGTCCGTCGGGGGCGCATGGATGCTGATCGCCGCCGGGACGTTGCGTACTGAATACATGGCCGTCCGGTGTTCGCTCATCGACGACAACGACGGCTTCCTTCGGTCTGCCAGAGACATTGTCGAGTGCGACGGAATCGATGTAGTCGGCGTCACCACATTCGGCGGAGCCTGAGCCTGTGTGCTCGGATGCCACGAGACCGACCGTCAGACGACGGTACGACCCGGCACCGGCACAATTAAACAAACCGGTACGGGAGTTGAAATCGCGACCAGGACCGGCAATTCGCCTACGACCTGCCTTTCCGGCGAACGGGCCATCGACCTACCCTCAAGTAACTCCCATGGGGTTCAAGAAGGGTATGCATCGTGGGCACCTGATCCCATCAATACTTGGAGACTCAAACGCCAAGCGAGAAATTTTTTCGTCCTCGCCGACGGAGACATTCCCACGCAACTCGTCGCCGCCGGGGATGCCAGCCTTACCGGTACGGGAATCGCCGACCTCATCGGCAATCGTCGGCGATGCCACCAACGGCTACCAGCTCGACCTCTACACCGCCTGCGGCGGATTCGGCGCTGGTTCAGACCGACATGACGTCTCCGGCATAGATCCAGGTGGGGCCAGTTCAGACCGCCCTCATCAGATTCGGGCCGATCGGCGGCCACTGGGGTGGGGCCCACTCGGACTTGCCGGCGGTTCCGTACGCCGACGCGATGCTCGTGTCACTCCCTGAGGAGATCGACCCGGCCGCGGCCGACACCGTTTGCGACGGCTACCGGCATATCGCTCCTCACCTGCCGCAGTTGCTCGCACGGGACCCGCACGCCAAGGTCCTCAATTTCCGGCCTGACGTGCCGCCCCCTACAGCGCCAGCACCGCTCGTTACGCCGGGTTGACCGCCCAGGCCCTCGGCGCAGCGCGGATCAGCTTCGTCGACGCCCGCCAGCACGTGCGAGGGGAAGCCGAACGCCTCGGCCTGGAACCGATCCACCCCCGCGAACTCGGCCGGATTCCGTCCGCGCCGCTGGTCATCGACGTAAGCACGACCAGAACGTCCTTACATCGGCAGAAGAGCTCATTCGGCGCTGGGCGAAGTGGTGCCGTAGCTCGCGAACAGCCGGTGCCTTCTCGCGAAGGAATTCCGGCGCCCGTGTGACCGGGCAGAGTATCTCAGCGGTATTCGCAGTAGGCAGCAGAGGTAGGCGGCCCACCCCGCCTGCAGGCCAAGCCCCACGCTGGCCATGCGAATCGGACAATGTATCCCTGATGTTGGCCAACGGCGCGTCGATCGAGCCGATCTCACGCCTGGTCGGCCACGGGAGCATGGTGGTGACAGAGTCGGTGTACCGCCACGGCCCGGTCATCACGGAGGGAGCCGAAAACATCGGCAAGGCGTTCGCCCGAAGTCGGCCTGGTTTAGGCTTGTTCCCCATAGAGAGCGTTGAACCTGACGTCGCCTGATTGCCCACGCTTGACCGGAGGTTCGCGATTTCTACGGCTCATGAGGTCCGAATCGGACGGTTGACCGTGATCGTGCTGATGACGATCGTTCTGCTGTCTCTCGGAGTCGTCGTCCTTTTCCGTTTCTCCGACACCCCAGCGAGCGATCCGCGCGAAGGACCGCCGGCACGGTGGTCCGTCACCATGCCGATCGGGGTGGGCGACAAACCCGTCGCGGCGGTCGGTGAAGTCATCGTCGTACCCGGCGAGAACACGATCGTGGGAATGACCCGTGCGGCCGGCAGACCGGTGTGGCGACGCAACGTCGGCGAGGACTACTCCTACTCCATCGCGGCCGGCCTCGTCGTCATCAAGGCAAGCAAAAGCGGCCCGCTCGAGGTGCTGGATCCGGCCACCGGCGCCACCAAATGGCGAATTGAAAAATCGGACGACACCCTTGTCACGGCGGACTCGGTCTACACCCGCGACTGCGCGGGCGATCACGGCAACTGCTCCGTTGCCCGCCGCGACGTCGACGACGGGACCGTCCGCTGGCGGACCCGTGCCGACTATGCGTTCGGCGACGCCGACGAGTTCATCGGCACACGGCCGCCGGCCGCCCCGCCGGTCGACCGTTACCTTGCGGTCACCGCATCCGACGGGGCGACGCGGGCGCTCGACGTCAGAACCGGACGGCTGACTGACGGACGGATCCGCGCACACGGATGGCACGGGTTCGTCGCGGGCCGCACGCTGGTCACGACCGACAACGATCCACCCGACGGCGATGACATGTGCACGGTCACGATCACCACGGTCGACGCCGTCACCGGCGGCAGGCGATGGGCCGGGGCCGCCTTCAGCGGTCAAGACGAAGCCGGGGAGTGCGCGAAGGACCTGGCACCGCGCACGACAGGAATGAACATGATCGGCGCGGGCAGCCGGTTCGCCGCCTCCACCTCACACGGCACGCCACAGATGATTGACCTGGCCACCGGCCGCACGGTGTGGGCGGCGCACGCATCCGGCGCCCCGGTCGACGGGGACGGACGATCGATCCTGGTACGCCGGTTCACCGATCGCGGCGGGCTCGCGCTGCTGGACTTCGGCACCGGCCATACCCGCTGGTCGGCCCCGGACCCCGGGCTGTCCGGTACGTCGGCGAGCTGGAGGACCGTCGTCACCGACCGCCTCGTCGCGGTCACCGGCGCCACCGGCGACCGGCCGCATGTGCTCATCTACGACGCCGACTCCGGGCAGCGGCTCGGGCGCTTCCCCGGCTGGATAGCCGGCCTCGGGGATGACTGGGCAGCCGTGGTCCACTCCGGAACCGCAGACGAGATCACTTTCGACTTCATCCGGTTCTAGCCGGCCAGAGCCGATAGGCGGCCTCTTAGTAGGCGGCCCTTGCATGTGCTCAAGAGGCGCCGATCGTATGCCTATACACATTCCTATACACATTTTTGGCGCCGCCGCTACCCCCGCCGGGGAAGACGACTTCGCCTATGACGACCGCGGTCTCCTCCTCACTGCTACCGGCCCCTCCGGGGACTCCTCCTTCGCCTACAACGCCGACGGTGCTATGACCGGCCGCACCGACGCCTCCGGCAACACCACCTACGGCTACGACACCGACGGCCGTCTCGCCACAGCCGTCGACCCCATCACCGGCCGCACCGACACCTACGCCTACAACAACAACAGCCAGCTGAACACCATCGCCTACGGCACAGGCGGACCTACACGCACATTCGGATGGGCGCAGAA
The DNA here is from genome assembly GCF_042429965.1 of Actinoallomurus acaciae. Lineage (NCBI taxonomy): Bacteria > Bacillati > Actinomycetota > Actinomycetes > Streptosporangiales > Thermomonosporaceae > Actinoallomurus > Actinoallomurus acaciae. The sequence continues at coordinate 6,204 of NZ_JBHLZP010000193.1, read as the reverse complement.
CGGCAACCTGCAATCAGACACCATCACCAACCCCGCCGGCCAAACCATCGCCTCGACGAACTACGTCTACAACCCTGAGCACCAGATCCAGACCAAGACCACCACCGGCTACGCCGGAGCCGGCACCACCAACTACACCTACGACTGGGCCCGACGGCTCAAGAGCCAAACCGCCGGCGCCACAACCACGAACTACACCTTCGACGCATCCGGCAACCTGACCTCCGATGGCACCCACACCTTCACCTACGACGAACGCGACCGCCTCACCACCGACGGCACCGCCACCTACAGCTACACCCCCCGCGGCACCACCGCGTCCAAGACCACTGCCGGCCAGACCACGACCTACACCAACGACGCCTTCGACCAACTCACCAACGCTGGCTCGACGACCTACACCTACGACGCGCTGAACCGGCTGATCCAGCGGAACAGCACAGACCTCGCCTACAGCGGCGTAGGAAACGATCTAGCATCCGACGGCAGCTCCACTTACAGCCGCGATACCAACGCAGACCTCATCGGCGTAGCGGACAACGGCCACAACAGCGCCGCGATCACCGACCAGAACCATGACGATCTAATCGCCGCACTTGACCCGGCCACATCGGCCCTTAACGGATCCACCAGCTACGACCCCTACGGCAACATCACCGCCACCACCGGTGACCAACCCGCCATCGGCTACCAATCCGGCTACACCGACCCTGACACCGGCCAAGTCAACATGCACGCCCGCTGGTACAACCCCATAGCCGGAAACTTCACCAGCCGCGACACAATCGTCAACGACCCCACATCCAACTCGGCCAACGCTAACCCCTACACATACGCCACTGGCGATCCCCTAGACGCAACCGACCCCACTGGACACTGCTCAATATTCGACTGGAGCTGGGGGTGCATCGCCAGAAGAGGTATTTGTGAACTAGCCGCCCCAGCCTGTGTCTTTTGGGATCACATTCAGGGCCAGCTGCGCAACGACGACGTGTGCTATCCGCGGTGCAACAACCCCAGCTCCGGCGGCGGATCATCTTCCTCTGGGCTTGAGCTCATGCCAAGAAGAGGAACGACCCCAAAGCAGCGGAATACATGCTGGGCCTGTCTCGGCTTCGTTGGCGTCGGCGGGCTTGGCGGAGCAGGAGGAGCAGGAGCCGGAGCGATCGGAATCGTTGCGCCGCCACCACCGCCAGCAGACCCCTGCGCCCACAACCACCACTGCTTCGTACCGAAACTCCCGAAGCTAGAACCGCATTACCAGCGCGACCACGAGCCCACCAAGCCTAAGGACCTTCCACCAGGTACCCCAACCATTGACGGTAAACCAGTCATCGATCCCGCGCCGGTTGACCTCCCATTTGCCGACCCCACCACAGGTGGTGGAGGTGGCGGAATCCCGATCGATAACAATGACGATGATAACTGCACCCCATATAAGAATATCGATACATGGGTAGGCGGCCTCCCCCAAGGTGCCAACGCCCGATACTGCAGGCCAAGCGATCTCAATGGCGGACGGAAAGCCGACCCGAATGTATTCCCGCCGGGATTCCCGCTCCCCGATGAAGACGGTAAGTCGACTAACCCTAGGTTGGGCGGCAATTATAAATATGACCGGTGTCATTTGATTGCGAAGCAGCTGGGTGGTGATGGGTACGATCCGAATAATCTCTTCACCTGTATTCATACAATCAATACGCCACCGATGCGCGTCATTGAAAACCGGGTGAAGGCCGCCGTAAAAGCTCGACAGCGCGTCGACTATCATGTCTCGTTGGTCTATAGGTCGGGAGGAGGGGCAATGGCGTCGGCGATTCACATCACGGCCACGGGTACGGGTCCGGGTGGGACTCCGGGGCTAAATATCGATGCGTGTTTGGAAAATAAGGTTCAAGGGAGGGTTTTGAGTGGCAGTGCTTGCTGATCTTGAGGTGATTGTTGGTCCTCCTGCCGCAGTCCCGCCGCCGGTTGATTGGCCGACGCTTGAAAGGATTTCTGGCCTAGTATTCCCGCAGGATTATAAGGAGCTGGCGGCGCGGTACGGGATGCTGGAGGTCGATGCTTTTCTCGCTGTTAATCACCTAGGCATGCCAGCTGAGGTGTCGGCGATGCTGCGGCAATGCCAGGAAACTCTCGAAGGACTCCGCATACTTGTGGAAGATCTCGGCTTCATCTATGTAGAAGATGACTTTGGTCGAGAAGTTGAAGCAGAGCCATACCCGTTCTATCCGGATCCTGGCGGATTGTTTCCTTGGGGGGCGACGCAGAACGGAGACACCCTACTATGGCTAACTGATCTTGATCCAAATCGCTGGACAATCGTCGTTACCGATGGCGGTACATGGTGGCATTTCGACGGCGGCATCGTTGACTTCCTCGTTGGGATTCTGAGCGGAACCCTGCAGTGCCCCGTGCTACCTGCCTTTTCGCCGTCGGAGCTACGCGTGTTTCAATACGCGTCGCTGGATCAATTGCCGCACGAGTAGAGCGAATGATTACACGGCGAATCAACGGACCTGCTCGTAATGGGTGCTAAGCCGTGTCATGTCCCACGAAGAAGAGCGGGCTTGGTGTGGTCCTCGCGACAACCTTGTCCCGGTCGCTTACGACCCATTGATCCTGCTGGCGCTGATGGCCGACTCGGTGCCGACATCTGGGGCAGCGCCAAGTTCGCTCTTCACCCCCGGGTCGACCGTCAATGCTACGTCGCGCAAGGCTGGCATCGAGGAAGTCGCACTCATCTGGTCGAGGTGCTCTCGCTGCAGGCGACCCATTCAGCGTTGCATGATCATGATTCATGCGTCATGCCTGTAGTTAATCCAGCTCGTGACCAGCAAACGCGGCCCGCTGTATTTCGGGCAGGGCAAGCATGCCCAACATCGGGCCCGCCTCGTTGATCAGCAGATGCCCCCGCAGTGGAACGGTGGTCGCTCGTTGGGTGCTCGTGAGCCGCGATACATGCCGTCACCTGGCGACATGATTCGGCAGCTGAATCATCGGAGTCGCGGACAAACCAGCATAGATTGACAGCGAGAGCATTGATCCGATATTAGAGCAGCGGACTCTTAATCCGCGGGTTCGGGGTTCAATCCCCTGGCGGCGCACCCGTGCTGATCTGGGCATTCCCGACGCTGTCGGGAGTGCCCAGTGTGTTTTGGGGTAGTTTGCCGCCCGTGGGCGCTCGAATGTCATGATCTTGAGACTTTGTGGTCGGCGGGCCACTGTGCGGCTGGGCGAGCTCGAGTTGGTCTTCGATGGGGCCGGTGCGTCCCCGACGGTGTTGCGGACCGTTACCGAGCTCGGCGATCGCAGACCGCGTTCCGGACTCGCCGTAGGCCCCCGGGGGCGAGGGCCGATCAGAAGGTCTGCCCGGCCCGTCGGACCGAGCATGCGAACGGCGATCTTGTGGGGTTTCCCTGGGGTCCGCGCTACACCCGATCGGGTGCGGACCATCGCGCGATGCGACTCGGCCGTACGCGGGGAGGAATGCACCGGGGCCGCGTCCTCGTCCAGTTCCAGGCGGATATGGTCGACCATCGCATCCGGTACCTCACCCGCCTTCGGGGACGGGCAAGTCGGGACAACCGTGAGTTTGGCCCAAGCGGCGATCAGACCACGGCAACCGGGCAGCGACCGAGTCCGTGTGACACTCGACGCTGCCCGGCGGAATCGACTGGAGTTGTCGGATCCGGGCCGCGTTGTTCGTAGAGAGGGTGAGAGGCCGCCCATCAGGGGGCTGACACGACTCCAGGAGATGTCGGCGATGCCGCACCCACAGGCCAAGGTCCACCGTATGTCCGAGCTCATCGAGCCGATCGCCACCGTCACCTTCTCCGAGGTGCCGAACGAGGCGTTCCTGGCCCTGGGCATGCGCAACTACTGGGACGGATATTTCGCGGGCCGGGCCGCGCCGCTGGGGACGGCGCCGGCCGAGGTGGTGCACGCGGTCTTCTACAACTTCGCCGACGGCGAGGTGGCGCGCCACATTCCGTGGGTCTGGGGGAAGACCACCCCGCAGGAGGCGATCGCCGTACGGGAGCGGGGCAGCGCCACCGCGCTGCGGCACAGGATCGGGGAGCTCGCCGACTCCCTCGGTTTGGTACGCGTCGCCGACCTCGGCACCCGAGCAGCGGTCAGCGCGCCGGCCGAGGGCCGAGCGCTGTACGCCGGGCTTCGGGCGCTGGTGGTGCCTGAGGAGCCGGTGGCCAGACTCTGGCACGCGGCGACGCTGCTGCGCGAGCACCGCGGGGACGGCCACAACGCCGCTCTCCTGACCCACGGCATCGGCGGCACCGAGGCCCACGTCCTCCTCGCTCTCTCCCTCGGAATGAGGGCCGAGGAGTTCGGCCGGATCCACCACCTGCCCAAGGCGCAGCTGGCCGCTGTCGTCGACGGGCTGCGCGACCGCGGCCTCGTGGACGCCGACGGCGGGTTCACCGACGCCGGCCGGGAGACCAAGGAGCAGATCGAGACCCTGACCGACGAACTGGCGGCGCCGGCGTACGACGTGCTCAACGTGGACGAACTCGACGAGTTGATCGCCGGACTCGAGCCGATCGCCGCCGCGGCACAGGCCGTTGACGACTGAGCGGACACGTCAGGCGACGCAACCGCCATCGTGGTTCCCGGCCGGCTCGAGACCCTGCTTGGTGACGGCGGTGAGCACGTCGCTGTCGATCGCGCCGTGCAGGACCTGGACGTGCACGTCGTCGGGGGTGAGCGCATGGAGACGAAGGTCCGGACGGCTCGGCAGCGCGTGGGGCCTCCCTTCACGCCGCGCGGTGGTGGACGCCGTCTTGTACGTGGTGCGCACAGGATGCTCTTGCCGGCTGACTTCCCAGGTGGGAAGCCCAGAAGGTGACCACGATGGCGAATGCGCTGCGGGAACAGGTGCGCTTGGCCGTCGGCCGGGACTCGCAGCCCAGCGCGGGGATCGTCGACTCTCAATCGGTGAAAGGCGCCGATGCCGTCCGGGGGCGACACCTGCGGGTACGACGCCGGTAAGAAGGTCAACGGCCGTGAACGGCTCATCATCACCGACCCCCTGGGCCTACTGATCACGGTGATGGTGTGCGCCGCGAGCGTTCAGGACCGCGACGGCGCCAAGAGCGTACTCTCAGCGCGTTGTCTGAAAGCCGTCGCCATCGTCCGCGCGCGCATCGCTTCCGGCTTGTCGCGTCGGTTTGTTCGTGCCACCGTGTGGAGGAGTTGGCAGGGGAGCGGATGAGTTATCGGGTTCGTATGTCTTCCGAGGTCCGGGATTGGCTGGCGACTGTGCTGGCTGAAGATCATCAGGTGGGCCGGGTGGTCGGCGAGGCCGTGACGGTGCTGTTTCAGGAGGGCTCCGGGCAAGGGGCACCTTTGGTCACCCCGGTGGAATCCCTGCTCCGCGCTCGGCATCCCCTGATCGCGCTGGATCATTCCTACCAACGCCAGCTCGAACTGCTTCAGCGGGTTCGCCGGAGCCTCGCTGATCTGGCGACCGCACGCAAACGACTGGAACTGAAGATCGGCGGCGGCGGTCTTGATCAGGAGGCTCTCGCCGGCGCGCGCCGGCGGTATGAGGAGTTGGCGGCGGAGGAGGAACAGGCCACCTTGTCGGCGCAGCACCTTCGGGCCAGGGTGGATGCGTTCCGTGCCCGCAAGGAGGCCGTCAAGGCCGGCTACACCGCGGCGCGGGCCAAGCGGGAGATCCACGAAGCGTTCGCGGCTCTCGGCGAGACGCACGTGCCCGGTCTGGCGGCCGATGACCTGGCACCCGCCCAGGCCGCCACCGACGAACTGCTGCAGGCCGCCGACGACCTGGAACAGCAGCTGGGGATCGATAAGACGCCTGAAATCAACGAGCTGCGGCTTGTGACAGCCGATCTACGCCTTTTGTTCGCGGCCGAGTCCCCGGACACCGCAGTGCTGCTGGTCGTGGGAATCGGCCGCGACGATTGGGAGGAATGGTACGACGAGGCGCTGCCGCTGGCCCGGGCGGAACTCCAGCTCCAGGACGAGGACTTCACCAGCTACGACATGGTGGCGTTCCTCTCTGAGTACTTTCCAGGCGAGGAGGCGGAGATTCAGGCAGGCGCCACCCGACTGGTCGAGCTGAATCGCCCGCGGTCGAACAAGCCCTTGTACTACATAGCTAGATCATGTTGGGGATTTCGCTTCGTGAGTGTTCGGGGCATGCCACCTTGGTGGCATGCCCCG
>NZ_JBHLZP010000192.1:0-14385 GCF_042429965.1 Actinoallomurus acaciae | reverse complement strand
GAGGCGTGCCGCGCGGCCCGGGTGCCGCTGCTGGTCGACGCGGCCCAGTCGGCCGGCCGGGCACCGATCCCGGGCGGCTGGTCGCTGCTGACGGCCTCGGCGCACAAGTGGGGCGGCCCGCCGGGCGTGGGGGTTCTGGTCGTCCGCAAGAACACCCGCTGGAGATCGCCACTGCCCGAGGACGAGCGGGAGAGCCGCCGCGTCCCGGGATTTGAGAACGTTCCAGGGATCGTGGCAGCGGCGGCGGCTCTGGAGGCGTACGGTGCGGAGATGGAACGGGACGGCCCCCGCCTCTCGGCGCTGGTCGACCTGATCCGCGAGCGCGCGCCCCGGCTGGTCGACGACGTCGAGGTCATCGGTCATCCGGTCGAGCGCCTCCCCCACCTGGTCACATTCTCGTGCCTGTACGTGGAGGGCGAGGCGCTGCTGACCGAGCTCGACCGGCTGGGGTTCGAGGTTTCGTCCGGTAGTTCCTGCACGGCGGATACTCTCCGGCCGAGCCATGTTCTGGAGGCGATGGGAGTGATTACTCATGGAAATGTCCGGGTATCGCTCTCCCGCGGGACGAGAGCGGCCGATGTCGACCGTTTTCTCGCGGTCCTTCCGGGGGCCGTGCACAGGCTCCGCCAGACGAGCGGGGTGACGGGTTGACCGGACGACTGAGCGAGCGGATCAAAGAACACGAACGCCTGGTCACTCCTCCGGCGAAGGAGGACTCGTGAGCGAGGAGATCGGCATATGGCCCTGAAGCGCCGCCGCGCCGTCCGGGAGACGCCACCCCCGGAGGCACCCCCGGTGAACACCGGCCCGCGGGCGCTGGTCACCATCGACGCGCTGGGCCGCAAGTGCCCCATCCCGATCATCATGCTCGCCGAGCGCATCGGCGAGGTGCCGGTCGGCGAGATCATCGCGGTGAAGGCCGACGACGTGGCGGCCCGCACGGACGTCCCGGCGTGGTGCCGGATGAAGTCGCAGGACTTCGTCTGGGAGGAGACCCTCCCCCGCGGCTGGGCCTTCCACGTGCGCCGCACCTACTGACGCGACCGCGGGGGGCGACCCGGCTGGGGCCGCCCCGGCGTACGCGGCGCGGGCGCGGTCAGCTCAGGACGCGTCCGGCGATCTCGTCCGCGGCCTCGCGGCCGTACGCGTCGGCGAAGCGGTCGACGAACTGCTGGCGGTGCAGGGTGTACTCCTGCGGCCCGGCGACCTCCAGCGCGTGCGCGGCGAGCAGGTTGCCCATCTGCGCGGCGCGTTCGAGGGACAGTTCCCAGGAGAGCGCGGTGAGGAAGCCGGCGCGGAAGGCGTCGCCCACACCGGTCGGCTCGACCTTGCGGACCTCCGGGGCGGCGTCCACGTGCAGGGAGGGCTCGCCGATGCGGTCGATCCGCACGCCCTTGGGGCCGAGGGTGGTCACCCGCACGCCGACGCGCTCCAGCACCTCCTCGTCCGACCAGCCGGTCTTCTGCTCGCAGAGCGACTTCTCGTACTCGTTGGTGAACAGGTACGCGGCGCCGTCGATCAGCTCCTGCACGTCGTTCATGCGGGCCAGCTGCTGAGACGGGTCGGCGGCGAACGGGATGCCGCGGGTGCGGCACTCCTCGGTGTGCCGGAGCATGCCCTCGGGATCGTCGGCGCCGATGAGGACCAGGTCCAGGCCTCCGACGCGGTCGACGACGGGCTGCAGCTCGATCTCGCGGGCCTCGCTCATCGCGCCCGCGTAGAACGAGGCGATCTGGTTGTGGTCCTCGTCGGTGGTGCACAGGAACCGCGCCGTGTGGTGGAGCTGGGAGACGTACACCGAGGAGGTGTCGACGCCGTGCCGGTCGAGCCAGGAGCGGTAGTCGGCGAAGTCGTCACCGACGGCGCCGACGAGGATCGGGTTCTGGCCGAGACACCCCATCCCGTAGCAGATGTTGGCGGCGACGCCTCCCCGCCGGATGTCCAGCGCGTCCACCAGGAAGGACAGGGACACCGTGTGCAGCTGATCGGGGATCAACTGGTCGGCGAACCGTCCTGGGAACGTCATCAGATGGTCGGTGGCGATGGATCCGGCAACAGCGATGCGCACGACGTCGAACTCCTCGGTCGATCGGCGACCCCGTCATTGGCGCGAGGTCGTCTCGAAGCCTGTGGTCAAAACCCGGCAAGAGTACTGCCTCTCAGCGGCCTGACATGCCGAATGCCCGCGTCCCCGGGCGATCCCGGGGAACACGGGCACATGATCCGGCGAAGCGACGAACGCTTAGTGGAACGAGTCGCCGCAGGCGCAGGAACCGCCGGCGTTGGGGTTGTCGATCGTGAAGCCCTGCTTCTCGATCGTGTCGACGAAGTCGATCTTCGCGCCCGAGAGGTACGGAACGCTCATCCGGTCGACACGGACGCTCAGCCCGTTGAAGTCCTGGACCAGGTCGCCGTCCACCTCACGGTCGTCGAAGTAGAGCTGGTAGATCAGGCCCGAGCAGCCGCCGGGCTGGACCTGCACACGCAGCGCGAGGCCTTCCTCGCCCTGCTGCTCAAGCAGGCTCTTGGCCTTCTCCGCCGCGGCGTCGCTGAGGATGACGCCATTCTGCGTGGAGGTGTCGGCTGAAACCGTCATGTGCGAACTCCCGGTTGGCTCGGCCGTCCCGTGACGACCGTCGCTGTTGGCTTTCCCTCCTCCACAACGTACCCGCTGCCCCCGGCCATTCCCCAAGTCCACCACTGTGTTCCTGGCCGCATATCGCTACAGACGGGGCCTGAGTCGCCCATACCACCCAATCGTGCAGTATCGTCAAACCGACGATAAGTCGTGTTGGAGGAGGTACCCCCAAGTGACCACCGGCAGCAGCCTGCTGATTCTCGGACAGGGGGCGGACCCGGCCAGCGAACGCGGGGTCTCCTGCCCCGGTGAGCTCCCGCCCGCTTCGGACCCGGCCCTGGTGGAGCGCGCCCGCGCCGCCAAGGCGGCCCTCGGCGACCGGCTCTTCGTGCTGGGCCACCACTACCAGCGGGACGAGGTCATCCAGTTCGCCGACGTGACCGGCGACTCGTTCAAGCTCGCCCAGGAGGCCGCGGCGCGGCCCCAGGCCCCCTACATCGTCTTCTGCGGCGTCCACTTCATGGCCGAGTCGGCCGACATCCTCACCTCGGCCGACCAGCAGGTGGTCCTGCCCGACCTGGCCGCCGGCTGCTCGATGGCCGACATGGCGACCTACGACCAGGTCGAGGAGTGCTGGGAGGTCCTGGAGGACGCCGGGATCGCCGACGACGTGGTGCCGATCACGTACATGAACTCCTCCGCCGACATCAAGGCCTTCGTCGGCCGGCACGGGGGCGTGGTGTGCACGTCCTCCAACGCCCGGCGGGCGCTGGAGTGGGCCTTCGCCAGGGGCTCGAAGGTGCTGTTCCTGCCCGACCAGCACCTCGGCCGCAACACGGCCGTCCTGGAGATGGACCTGTCACTGGACGACTGCGTCGTCTACAGCCCGAACCGGCCGGACGGCGGCCTGTCGACCACCGAGCTGCGCGACGCGACGATGATCCTCTGGCGGGGGCACTGCTCGGTGCACGGCCGGTTCAGCCTCGGCTCGGTGGACGAGGTGCGCGCCCGCATTCCCGGCGTCAACGTGCTGGTCCACCCCGAATGCCGCCACGAGGTCGTCCAGGCCGCCGACCTGATCGGCTCGACGGAGTACATCATCCGCACCATCGAGGAGGCCCCGGCCGGTACGGCCTGGGCGGTCGGCACCGAGCTGAACCTCGTCAAGCGCCTGGCCGGCCGCCACCCGGACAAGACCGTCGTGTTCCTGGACCGGACCGTCTGCTTCTGCTCGACCATGAACCGCATCGACCTGCCGCACCTGGTCTGGTCGCTGGAGTCGCTGGCGCGCGGGGAGGTCGTCAACCAGATCACGGTGGAGGCCGAGACCGCGCACTACGCCCGAGCCGCCCTCGACCGGATGCTCGCACTCCCCTGACCGGCTACGACGCGGCCGGCTCACGCTGGCGCAGATAGGTGTCGAGCTCGGCCGCGCCCGCCAGCAGGGCGCGGCCGCGCGCGTCGAGCCGGCCGTGCCATTCGTCCAGGGTCGCCCGCAGGGGTTCCACACCGCCGGCCTCGCGGACGCGGTCCAGGAGCGGAGCGATCTGCCGCAGCAGGTAGCCGCCCCGCCGTAGCTGGTGGGCCAGCCGGGCGTCCCGTACGTCCGCGTCGGTGTAGACGCGGTAGCCGGTCCTCGGGTCGCGCCGCGGGCGGACCAGGCCGGCGCGTTCCCACTTGCGGAGCGTCGCCGGCCGGAGCCCGAGCCGCCGCGCCAGCGGCCCCACGGACGTCTCGCCGCCTCCCGTACGGTCACGGTGGAGGACCGTCTCGGCGCCCGCACGGCCGCCGTACATCCCGCCGGGCGGCTCCGGGGCGGCCGTCAGATCCCGGAGGGCCGCCTCGACCGCCGACAGCGTCCGCCGGTCCTCCAGTAGCCGGACGTGGCTCTCGTCGACCAGCGTGAGCGCGTCCGCCGCCCGTCCCTCGTTGACGGCCGCCATGATCGCCGTGGCGGTCTGGTGGCCGTGACCCGGCACGAGGGCGGTGAAGGCGCGCAGGGCCTGGGCGTGCAGGGGCGTGTAGATCCGGTAACCGGTGGGCGTGCGCTCCGCCGTGGGGAGGATGCCCGCCTCCTCGTAGTTCCGTACGGCCTGCGGGGACAGGCCGTGCTCCCGCGCCAGATCGACGGGCCGCAGGCGCTTCATGCTGCATCCCCCGGTTGAGGCTTCACCGCTCGTCTTCCCGCCACAGTCGGCCGAAGCCTACAGCGAGGGTTAACGACGCCGTTGAGGCGGTCTGCTCACAGACCGGGGGCGCCCCAGACCGGGAACCAGCGGCTCAGGTCGTCCTCCACCGGCAGGTCGGCGCCGACCGCGCCGCGGACCTGGAGCTCCAGGGCGTTGTCGCGCCGCTCCCCCGACGTCGGCGCGAACGGGTAGAACGTGCCCCGCTTGTAGAGGTAGACCAGGCCCGTGCGGCGGCCGTCCGGGGTCGCGAAGGCCACGACCGAGCACAGCAGCTGCGGGCCGAACCCGCCGGACTCCAGGGAGGAGTTGACGGCGTGGATGTCGGTGACGAGCCCCACGAGGTCGGTGGGGTCGTGCCGGCTCACGAGCCAGGTGTAGCCGTACGAGTCGGTGCTCAGCTCGACCTTGGGCCCCTCGGCGGAGTCGAGCAGCTCGCGCACGTCCTTCTCGATCTGGGCGAACGCCGCGCCCTCGGCGGCGCGGAAGCAGACCGAGCCGACCCCGGTGGGCGTGAGCCCGGCCGCGGCCTCCAGCGTGATCGCGGCCGTGGGCAGCGCGAACAGCCGGTCGAGGTCGGGCTTCTTCGGCTTGGAGCGCCCGAGCAGGGTGTCGAGGAAACCCACGTCACACGCCCCGGCCGAGCTGGGTCGAGATCTTCGCGAGCTGCTCGAGGCGCTTTTCGAGCGACGGGTGCGTGGAGAAGAGCGAGGAGATGCTGAACCCCTTCGAGAACGCCGGTGCGAAGTAGAAGGCGTTGAACGGCTCGGCCGCGCGCAGATCCTTCGTCGGGATGCGGGCCATGTCGCCGGTCACCTTCGTCAGCGCGCTGGCCAGCGCCGACGGGCGGCCCGTCAGCTCCGCCGCCGACCGGTCGGCGGACAGCTCGCGGTAGCGCGACAGCGCCCGGGTGAGCAGGAAACTGATCGCGTAGACGGCCGCGCTGACCCCGATGACGACCAGGAGCACCATCGCGGTGCTCTGGTCGTTGCTGTTGCGGTTGCGGTCGTTGAAGCCGCCCCACAGGCCCCACTGGAGGCCGAACCGCGTGAGCAGGCCGGCCAGGATGCCCAGGAACGACGCGATCGTCATCACGGCGACGTCACGGTGGGCGACGTGGGCGAGCTCGTGCGCGAGCACCCCCTCCAGCTCGGTGGTCTCGAGCCGGCGGAGCAGCCCCGTCGTGACGCAGACGACCGCGTTGTCCTGGTTGCGCCCGGTGGCGAAGGCGTTCGGCACGTCCGTGTCGGCCACCGCCACCCGCGGCTTCGGCATGTCGGACATCGCGCAGATGCGGTCGATGACCCCGTGCAGCTCCGGCGCCTCCTGTTCGGAGACCACCCGCCCGTGCATGGCGAACAGGGCGAGCTTGTCCGAGAAGAAGTACTGGACCAGCAGGAAACCCACCGCGATGACCAGGACCAGCACCCACAGGCGGGGGACGAACACGATGAAGAATCCGACGAAGGCGACGTAAAGCAGCCCCAGCAGGAACATCGTCACCAGCATGCGCGCCGTGAGTCCCCGGTCCGGTTCGAAACGAGAACGCGCCATCGTGCTCCTCCCACCTACCCCCGACCTGCATTCATCTCGTACTAACGCCGGAGCGGCGCAATAGGTGCCAGGTCAGTCGGGGATGAGTCCCTCATCACCCAGCATCGCCCGGACCTCGTCCATCGTGGCGTCGGCCGGCGGCAGGATCAGGCCCGACGGGGCGATCTCCTCGGCCGGCAGCGTCTTGCCCACCGTGCGGACCTGTTCCAGCAGGGCGTGCAGCGCCCCGCGGAACTTCTCCTCGTCGCCCGACTCGATCGCCGCCTCTAGCTCGCCGTCGAGCGTGTTGAGAGCGGTCAGGTCGCCGTCGGCGACGTCGACCTGCCCCTCGCCCATGATCCGGACGATCACTGGCCCTCCCGCGGCTGCTGCGGCGCCTGGTGCGGCTGAGCCTGCGGAGCCTGCTGCCCCTGCTGCTGTCCCTGGGCGGCGTCGAGCTGCTTGGGCGCGGGCGCCATGCCCAGCTCGGCCTTCATCTGCTCCAGCTCGAGGTCGACGCCCGGGCCCGAGCCCATGCGGTCGAGCTCGGCCTGGATGTCGTCGCGCGGACCGGAGTAGTCCTCCAGGGCGCCCGAGGCGAGCAGCTCGTCGATGGCGCCGGCGCGCGCCTTCATGTTCTCGGTCTTCTCCTCGGCGCGCTGGATCGCGAGGCCGACGTCGCCCATCTCCTCGGAGATGCCGGAGAACGCCTCGTTGATCTTGGTCTGCGCCTCGGCCGCCGTGTAAGTGGCCTTGATGGTCTCCTTGCGCGTGCGGAAGGAGTCGACCTTGGCCTGCAGCCGCTGGGAGGCGAGCGTGAGCTTCTCCTCCTCGCCCTGGAGCTGCTGGTACTGGGCCCGCAGGTCGCCCAGCTGGCTGTCCAGGCCGCCTCGGCGGGTCAGCGCCTCGCGTGCGAGGTCCTCACGGCCCACCTGGAGGGCCTTGCGGCCCTGGTCGGTGAGCTTGGCCTGCTGCTGCTCCAGCTGGTTGATCTGCAGTTCGAGCCGCTTGCGGGAGGTGGCCACGTCGGCCACGCCGCGGCGTACCTTCTGGAGCATCTCAAGCTGGCGCTGGTACGAATAGTCAAGGGTCTCGCGAGGATCTTCCATTTTGTCCAGCGCCTTGTTGGCCTTGGACTTGAAGATCATCGACATTCGTTTCATCACGCTCATCGCGCGTGGCCGGTCCCTTCGTGCTGGTGCCTCTGCAAACGCTGCTGGGGTTAGCCACCACCCTACGCGTTAACGACCAAGACAGTCATTATGTTCGCGTCCCGGCGCCGGTAGGCTGATCTGCGTGTTCCGACGCCGTACCGAGACCGCCACCGAAGAGCCGCCCCAGGCCCCCGAGGCCGACAAGACCACCAAGACGGTGGGCAAGGGCCGGCCCACCCCCAAACGCCGCGATGCCGAAAAACGCAACCGCCAGCCGATAACGGCTCCGCGGACCCGCCGGGAGGCCCTTCGCCGCGAGCGCGACCAACGCACGCGTCGCCCCGGCGACGCCAAGCAGATCCGTGCGGGCATCGCCCGCGGAGACGAGCGTTATCTCCCCCGACGCGACAAAGGCCCGGTACGGAAGCTCGCCCGCGATTACGTCGACTCCCGGCGCACATTCGGCGAGTTCTTCATGTACCTCACGATCCTCATCGTCGTGCTGTCGATGGTGGCGCCGCTGGCCGTACGCATCTACCTGCAGACCTTCGGGCTGCCGGTGATCCTCGCCGTGATCATCGTCGAGTCCGTCCTCATCTCGAGCCGGGTGAAGAGGCTCGCGCGCGAGCGCTTCCCCGACGAGAGCACCCAGGGCGTCGGCATCTACGCGGTCACGCGGGCGATGCAGATCCGCCGGCTGCGGATGCCGCAGGCGCGTCTCAAGCCGGGGCAGAAGGCCGAGGTCTGAGCCTTCCCGGTCCCGGCGGGTGGCCTGCGGACGGCCGGGTTAGTGTTCCAGAACATGGAGTTTCGTCATCTCGGCCGCAGCGGCCTCAAGGTCAGTGAGCTCGCCTACGGAAACTGGATCACCCACGGTTCGCAGATCGAGGAGGAGGCCGCCGCCGCGTGCGTGGACGCCGCCCTCGATGAGGGGATCACGACGTTCGACACCGCCGACGTCTACGCCGGCACGCGGGCCGAAGAGGTGCTCGGCCGCGCGCTCAAGGGACAGCGCCGCGAGTCGCTGGAGATCTTCACCAAGGTGTTCTGGCCCACCGGTCCCGGCCAGAACGACCGCGGCCTGTCACGCAAGCACGTCTTCGAGTCGGTCCACGGCTCCCTGCGCCGTCTGGGGACCGACTACATCGACCTCTACCAGGCGCACCGGTTCGACCACGAGACGCCGCTCGAGGAGACCCTGCGGGTCTTCGACGACCTCGTACGCCAGGGCAAGGTCCTCTACATCGGAGTGTCGGAGTGGCGCGCCGAGGAGATCTCCCGGGCGCTGAAGATCGCCGACGAGATGGGCCTGGACCGGATCGTGTCCAACCAGCCGCAGTACAGCATGCTGTGGCGCGTCATCGAGTCCGAGGTCGTGCCTCTGTCCGAACGCGAGGGGATCGGGCAGGTCGTCTTCTCCCCGCTCGCCCAGGGCGTGCTGACCGGCAAGTACGTGCCCGGCCAGGCACCGCCCGCGGGCTCACGCGCGACCGACCCGGAGGGCGGCGCGTCCGTGATCAAGCGCGTCCTGCGCGACGAGGTCCTGACCCGGGTGCAGCAGCTGCGGCCGGTCGCCGAGGAGGCGGGCCTGTCGATGGCCCAGCTCGCGCTGGCCTGGGTGCTGCAGAATCCCAACGTCTCCTCCGCCATCATCGGCGCGACCCGGCCCGAGCAGGTGCGCGACAACGTGCGCGCGGCCGGCGTACGGCTGGCCCCGGAGCTGCTCGGGCGCATCGACGAGATCCTGGAGCCGGTCATCGAGCGCGACCCGGCCAAGACGATCAGCCCGCCGCGCCGCCCGTGACCCGGGCCGCCGGCGTGGCCTCGGTCACGCCGGCGGCCGGCGGTCCCGCTCCCCGGGCGGCCGCTGCGCGCGCACGAGGTCCAGGACCATGCCCTTGAGATTGCGCTGACCGTGTTCGAGGTCGTCGGTCATCCGGGTCAGGTCGGCGGCCACCCGGTCGATCTCCTGCCGGGCGTTGTCACGCTCGCTCACCATCGCGGCGAGCAGCAGCGCGGTCACCGCGGTGGCGCAGTTGAACGCCTGCAGGATGAACAGCCGGCCGAGCGGCCCATAGAACGTGAACGGCCCGTAGCCGTTCGCCGCCGCGACGGTCGCCGCCATCGCGACGATCACCACGCAGGGCGCGGCGCCGGTGTGCCCGAAGCGCAGTGCGGCCCAGATCAGCGGCGGGAACATCAGGAACAGCAGGGCGTACGGGGCCGACGTCACGGCTGTCGCCACCCCGGCCGTGACGGCGAACACCATCGCCAGCTCGAGCCACCGGGCCGTACCGACGGCCCGCAGACGCGGCTTCCACAGGACCAGCAGGAACGGGACTCCCACGAGGACGCCCATCGCGTCGCCGATCCACCACGCCGACCAGCTCTGCCAGTACTCTCCGGGCGTCGTCGCGCCGCCCACCAGCAACGCCGTGCTGCCGACGGTCGCGCTGACCAGCATGCCGCCGAAGGCGGCGAGGAAGATCAGGGCCACCGCGTCGCGCAGCCGGTCCAGCTCCAGGTGGAACGCGCTCCGCCGCAGCAGCAGGTACGCGCAGAGCGGGGCGAGGGTGTTGCCCGCGGCGATCAGCGCGACGGCCGGCACGGAGGGCCCGAGCGGCAGGTTCACGGCGAAGGCGGCGAGGGCGATCCCCGGCGCCGTCCACGGGCCGAACAGCAGCAGGGCGACGACGGCGACGCCGATCGGCAGCCACAGCGAGAAGATGTGGCCGTGCGGCGCCGCCAGCTGGAGCCCCGCCTCGGCGGCCGCGGCGTACGCGGCGCCGGTGATGAGGACGCGCACGAACACCGCGAGGGCGAAGCGGCCCCCGCTGCGTCCTCGCGGGCCGGCGGGCGCGCCTTCCCCGAGACGGCGCCGGTCCCACCGGTACCTCCGCGAGAGCGGTGTGGACACAAAGTCACATTACGTGCATATCGGGCGGCACTGAACCCGTTCCAGCCCCTTGACCTGGGACGACGGCGACGCGCGGTCGCTTCCCTCGGCGGCCCGCCGCCGGGGTCAGCCCTCCGCCGGGGTCAGCCCTCCGGCGGGTGCAGGCTCATCGGGCCGTAGACGACGCGGCCGTCCTCCAGCAGGCTCACCTGGTCGACGCCGGACTCCACCAGGCTCCGCCAGTTCTCCCCGACCCACGACTCGGCGTCGGCCTGCGTGGTCCACGTCTCGTCACCGAGGTCGGGCGCGTCGATCGGTGACCCGTCCGCCTTCTCGTACCGCCAGCTCCAGGGCATGACTCTCCTGCCACCTCCGCGCATGGATTTCCTCATCCGGCCCCGACGACCGCCTTGCGCAGGCCTTCGGCGGACATCGTCTCATCAGTCGACAGGGCCACACCGTTCACCTTCACCGTCGGCGTGCCGACGATACCGCCGCGGGTGAGCGCGGCCTGGCTCACCTGCCGCACCTGGGCGGCGTACCGCTGGGTCCGCACGCAGGAGGCGAAGTCCGAGCCGGTCACCCCGGCCGCCGTTCCGTACGACACGAGGTCCGCGACGGCGAAGCCGGTGCTTCCCTCGGCCGGCTGGTGGGCGAACAACTGGTCCTGGAAGGCCAGCCAGCGGTCCCCGTCGGTGACGCAGCGCGCGGCCGTGGCGGCCCTCGTGGAGTTGCCCGCCAGAGGTTCCCCGCTGAAGAGCACGATGGGGTGGTAGACGACCTTGGCCCGGCCCTCGCCCGCCAGGTTCTTCAGCGTCGCGTCGTTGACCCGGTGGAACTCCTTGCAGGCCGGGCACTGGAAGTCCTCATAGACGTCCACCACCTTGCCCCCGGCTCCGCTCTTGACCATGGTCACGGTGCCGTCGCCCGCCGTCGTGACGGTCACGCCCGGCGGGAGCGCCACCGGCTTGCCGCCCCCGTCGTCGCGGCGCAGCAGGAACACCGTGACGGTCACGCACACCAGCAGGACGACGAACCCGGCGATGAGGCCGACGACCAGGCCGCGACGGCCGCGCCGTGCGGGCGGCGGGCCGTACCCGTACGGCGAAGGGCCGTACGGCGGGCCGGGTGGCGAACCGTACGGCGGGCCGTACGGCGGGCCGTACGGCATGTCGTCCCGCGGCTCGGGGCCCTCGGGGGGCGGGCCGCCAGGGGGTTGGCTCACGGATCGCCAGATTACCGGTGTGGGCCGTTTTGACGAGGTCTCGGCGGCCGTGGTCAACTCATCGGCAGCAGCACATGCGCCGACGTGGGGAAAGCCGGTCCGAATCCGGCGCTGACCCGCAACCGTGTGCCGTACGGGCCCCGCCCGCACGGCGAGCCGGACGCTCGCGCCGGCGCGAGCGGCTCCGAGAATCCGTCGTGGTCTGCGGGTGAGAGTCCGGGCGCGTGCGGCTCGTGGTGCGCCCGTCCCCTCCGGCACCACACCCATCCGAAAGGCGCCCATGCTCACGGCTCGTCTCCGCGTCCTCGCGGCACCGGGGTTCGTCCTGGCACTCGTGCTCGGCCTCGTCGGGGCGCTCGCCGCCCCCGCGTCGGCGGGCACCACCGCCTTCTGGGGCTACTGGCAGGCCGACGGCTCCAAATGGGCGTTCGCCCAGACCGGCCCGGCGTCCACCCACCCCAAGGACGGCGCCGTCGAGGGCTGGCGGTTCGCCAGGTCGAGCGGGGAGTCGGGCACACCGCCGCGCGGCGCCGCCGACTTCGGCGAGATCTGCGGCTCCACCCCGAAGCAGGCGGGCGCCAAGCGGGTCGCCGTCGTCATCGACTACGGCGAGTCCGCCGACGCGCCGGCCGGAGCCACCCCGCCCGCCGCCAAGACCTCGTGCGCGTCGGTGCCGAAGAACGCCACCGGCTCCGACGTCCTGACGAAGGTGGCGCGGCCACAAGCGGACAAGTCCGGCCTCATCTGCGCCATCGACGCCTTCGGCACGTGCGCCGCGGCCGCACCCTCCTCCTCGCCGAGCACGACGGCCGCGCCGGCCGGAAAGAAGAGCGCCGGCTCCACGGCGGTGTCGGTCATCATCGGCGCGCTCCTCGTCCTCGCCGCGGGCGGCAGCATGATGGCGGTACGTCGCCGCGCCCGACTTTGACCACTCCCCGCCCCGAAGGACGGGAGTCCCGGCTCTCGGGGTTTCCCGCTCTGCACCCGAGGGGACCCCAGGCGTCCGACGCCACCTCCACCGGCCGCCCCGGCAAGGCCCGCCATGATGGTCGTGGCAGTGCCGACGTCCCTGTCGTGCGGGGCGCGACGCCATGCCCGGGTGGAAACCTCGACGAGCAGCTGCCCACATGTCGAGCAGGCCATGGCACTGGACCGTCGGTCGATCACGATCAGCCGACGACCGTGTTCGGCCACCTTGTGCTCCCGCCGACGGCGGAACCCGCCCCGGCCACGGCCGGAGACGACTCCGGCGGGCCGCCGGACACAGACCACGCACCACACGGCCGGGCCTTCGATGACCTCACGGACCGACCGGGTCCCAGATCCGCGCTGCGACCAACCACGAAACCCACCCCCACCACAACCGAAGACAACTTCGGCAAACCACCGGACACCCACGCACCACACAGCCGAACCTTCGATGAGATCGCGGACCGACCGAGTCCCGGACACGTGCTGCGATCGGCGACGGAACCCGCCCCCACCACGGCCGAAGACAACTTCGGCAAGCCACCGGACACAAACCACGCACCACACAGCCGGGCCTTCGATGAGATCGCGGACCGACCGAGTCCCAGACTCACGCTGCGACCAGCCACGAAACCCACCCCCACCACAGCCGAAGACGACTCCGGCAAACCACCGGACACCCACGCACCACACAGCCGAACCTTCGATGACCTCACGGACCGACCGAGTCCCGGTCTCGTACGGGAGGTCCGCGTGCGAGTCGCGGTGCGCGCGGGGCGCCTTCGCCCTCGCCTCGGCCCCGCTGCCGGACCCGCATCGTGCACGGGCCGTGCGCCGCTGGTTCCGCTGCCGCCTGGCCGGGCGGCGAGCGCCGGCTCGCTTCTCGTCGCCAGGGGTGATCGCGAGGTCCTTGACGCCCGGGTCCGCACCGGACGTCGCGCCGGTGGGCCGGGCCTGTTCGGGGCCTTCCACGGCGTACCACCGTCCGCGCCGCTCCCGCGCGACCGTCGCCGGCCCGACCGAGGCGATTCTCTCCGGGTACAGGCGGCCCTTCCGCCTGCGCAACGCCGGCCGGGTGAAGGTCGCCGGCCGCCTGAATGCCAGGTCCGGGTCGCATCTCAGCCCGGTCGAACAGCGGTCGGTCTCGGCGTAAGAGGTCCGGAGCCCCGACACCGCCGCCTGCTCCGGGGCGGAAATCGCCATTGTGTGTTCGGGGCCACGCCGGGGTGGCCCATCCGACGTCCCGGACGAGCGACCGGGCCTGCTCCGGATGCCGCGGTGAGCCGACGGTGAGGGGATCTCGGCCGCTGCACCCCGGCGCCTGGTGGCTGTGGGCCCTCGGCCTGGCCGCCGCCGCCACGCGCACGACGAGCCCCCTGCTCCTGCTCCTGGTCATGGCCGCCACCGGACTGGTCGTGGCGGTCCGGCGCACCGGCGACTCCTGGGCGGGCTCGTACGCGGTCTTCTTCCGCCTCGGGGTGGTGGTCGTGATCGTGCGCGTCGTCTTCTGGGTGGTGTTCGCCGCGCCCGCGCCGGGCCCGGTCCTGTTCACGCTGCCGTCGGTGCGGCTCCCGGACTGGATGGCCGGCACCCGGATCGGCGGTCCGGTGACCACGGACGGCCTGCGGGCCGGGCTGCGGGATGGGCTGCGTCTCGCCGCCGTCCTCGTCTGCCTGGGCGCGGCGAGCGCCCTGGCGAGCCCGAGCCGGCTGCTGAAGTCCGTCCCCGGCGCCCTGTACGAGATGGGTGTCGCGGTCGTCGTCGCGATGACGTTCGCGCCGCAGGCGGTGACGCACGTCCGGCGCGTACGGGCGGCGCACCGGTTGCGCGGGCGCCCGGACCGC
>NZ_JBHLZP010000191.1:0-14466 GCF_042429965.1 Actinoallomurus acaciae | reverse complement strand
GAAGGACCTGGACCTGGCCGGACCGGGCCGCCCCGCCAACGCCGACCTCGCGCTCGTCCCCCGGCATCCGCGGACCGGTGAGACCTGGCCGCACGCGGGAGGGACGGTGCCGCTGGCCGCCGAGGTCTGGGCCTACCTCGCCCGCCACCACGACCGCAGACCCGTTCCCGGGGCGGGACGGCTGCCCGATGACGCCCGGCGGGACGACCCGCCCCCGCTGCTGCCGTCCACGCGTTTCCGGCCCGACCGGCGCGTCTTCCTCCAGACGCTGGCGCGGCTGCCCGAGGTCCGCGAGCCGTGGCTGCGCGCGATCCACGACCGCGTACGGAACCGCGCCCACGATCGCACGGACCCGTTCTGGTGACGGACGCCACCGGGGCGTGCCGATGGCCCGCCCAGACCGGCGTTGGGCATACCGTTGATTACCCCCGCACTAGGGCAGTTTCCCCCATTTCAAGGACGCGCTTTGATCCTGTCCGGGACCGCCCCCTCGCCCGCGCGGGTACGGGCCGCCACCCGCGCCACATACATCGCCTTCTTCGGAACCGGCGTCTCGTTCGCCAGCTGGGCCGCGCGCATTCCCCAGGTCCGGGACCGGCTGCGCCTGGAGCCCTCCGAGCTCGGGCTCCTGCTGCTCGCCATCGCGGCGGGGTCGGTGCTGTCCCTGCCGCTGTCCGGGCCGGTGCTCGCCCGCCTCGGGTCGCGCCGCATGGTCTCCGCGATGGCCCTGCTCCTGTCCGCCGGGCTGGTGATCGTCTCCTTCGGCTACCTGGTCGGCGTGCCGCCGGTCGTCGGCGGGCTGTTCCTGATCGGCTTGGGCAACGGCGCGTGGGACGTCGCCATGAACGTCCAGGGCGCCCGCGTCGAACGTCTGCTGAACCGCTCGATCATGTCCCGGTTCCACGCCGGGTTCAGCCTGGGTACGGTC
This sequence comes from Actinoallomurus acaciae, assembly GCF_042429965.1. Lineage (NCBI taxonomy): Bacteria > Bacillati > Actinomycetota > Actinomycetes > Streptosporangiales > Thermomonosporaceae > Actinoallomurus > Actinoallomurus acaciae. Next base: position 13,538 of record NZ_JBHLZP010000191.1, on the reverse strand, counting down.
GCCGGGGCGGTCATCGGCGCCGGAATGGTCGCGCTGCGCGTCCCCGTCACCGCCCACCTGCTGGGTGTGGCGGTCGTCGTGGCGGCGGTGGTACCGCTCGCGGTCCGAGGGTTCGTGCCCGACCGGGACGACGACGCCGCGGAAGAGTCCGGCCGCGTCCGGAACGCCTGGGCCGAGCCCCGTACGCTGCTGATCGGGCTGTTCGTCCTCGCGTTCGCCTTCGCCGAGGGCACCGGAAACGACTGGATCAGCGTGGCGCTCATCGACGGCCACCACGCGGACGCCACCCTCGGCACGCTCGGGTTCGCGGCGTTCCTCGCGGCGATGACCGTCGGCCGGTGGGCCGGACCCGGCCTGCTCGACCGGTACGGGCGGGTCGCGGTGGTCCGGGCGATCTCTCTGCTGGCCGTCGCCGGGCTGCTGCTCTTCGTGTTCGGGCCGTCCACGCCGGTCGCCTTCGCCGGCGCGGTCCTGTGGGGCGCGGGCACCTCACTGGGCTTCCCGGTCGGGATGAGCGCCGGGTCCGACGACCCTGCCCGGGCGCCCGCGCGCGTCAGCGTGATCGCCTCGATCGGGTACGGCGCGTTCCTCGGCGGGCCACCGCTGATCGGGTTCCTCGGCCAGCGGTTCACCGTGTTGCGGGCGCTCACCGCGGTCGCCGTGCTGCTGGCGCTCGCCGCGCTGATCGCCGGGAACGTACGGCCGCTGCCGGACGGCGACTGATCGTCCAGTCCGGCCGCGGCGCTCCGGCTCAGCGGACCTTGGCGAAGAACCTTCCGATGTCGGCGGCGAGGTCGTCGGGGCGGTCCATGGCGATGAAGTGGTGACCGGCGGGGTTGTCCTCCGGCCAGTGGACGATGGTGTTGCCGCGTTCGGCGAGCCGGCGGATCCCGGGCGGCCCGCTGTACACCCCGGTGGGTACCGGCGTCTGGCCCTCCGGCCACGCCGAGGCGGCGCTGTCGTAGTAGGGCCACGACGAGGTTCCGAACGTCCCGGTGAGCCAGTAGAGCGTCAGGTTGGTCAGGAACAGGTCGCGGTCGATGGCCTCCTCCAGCGGCCTGCCGCCGGCGTTGAACTCGTGGAACTTCTGCAGCATCCAGGCCAGGGCCGCGACCGGTGAGTCGTGCCATCCGTAGGCGAAGGTCTGCGGCGCGGCGCGCAGGAGCGCGTGGTGGTCCACGCCGTTGGCCCAGTCCTGCTGCATCATCCGCGCGTACGCGGCCTGCTCCTCCTCACTCATCTCGGGGACGTCGGCCTCGGTGGGGAAGCCGAGCCCGCTGATGACGTACACGCCGGCCACGTGCTCCGGAGCGGCCTTGGCGACCTCCGGGGCGACGTACGCGCCCAGGTCGCCGCCCTGGGCTCCGTACCGGTCGTAGCCGAGGCGGCGCATCAGCTCCACCCAGGTTCGCGCCACGCGCGAGGGGGTCCAGCCCGTCTCGCGCGGCGGAGCGGAGAACCCGAACCCCGGTACCGACGGCGCCACCACGTGGAACGCCCGGCCGGGGTCACGGCCGTGGGCACGCGGGTCGGTGAGCGGGCCGATGAGCCGGATGAACTCCACGATCGAGTTCGGCCAGCCGTGGGTGAGGATCAGCGGAAGGGCGTCCGGCTCCGGTGAGCGGACCTGGAGGAAATGCACGTCCTGGCCGTCGATCTCGGTGGTGTACTGCGGGAACTCGTTCAGCTCCGCCTCGTGCCCGCGCCAGTCGTACTTCGTACGCCAGTGATCGGCCAGCTCCGCGACGAGGTCGGCGGGGACGCCGCGGCTACATCCGTCCCCGGGCGGCATCGACCTGGGCAGGCGGGTGCGCGCCAGCCGGTCGTCCAGGTCGTCAAGGTCGGCTTGGGGAATGTCGAGGCGAAAGGGCGTGATGCTCATGCGGTCACGCTAGAAACCGATCAGGCCGGTTCCTGACCTTTGTCCCCGCGGTCATCGGCTGCGGTCATCGGGCGGTGGACCGCCGCTGGCACGGATTGATGACGACGTGCACGCCAACCGCCATGGTCAGTACGCCTAGGAAGCGTCTCGCCGCGCTTATCGGCGGTAGCCGGCCATCTGCTCCAGGCGGGCGATGCGCTCGGCCGTCGGCGGGTGGGTGGAGAACAGGCGGACGATGCCCTCGCCGCGGAACGGGTTGGCGATCATGAGGTGGCTGACCGAGGCCAGGCGGCCGTCTTCGGGCAGCGGGAGTCGCCGTGTGCCGTGCTCGATCTTGCGCAGGGCCGAGGCGAGGGCCAGCGGGTCGCCGCAGAGCCGGGCGCCGGAGGAGTCCGCCTGGAACTCACGGGTGCGGCTGATGGCCAGTTGCACGATCGTCGCGGCGATCGGGCCGAGCAGCATCAGCAGCAGCGCGCCGAGGACGCCGCCCTCCTCGTCGTCGGAGTTGCCGAGCGGCAGGAACCACGCGAGGTTGGCGGCCCAGGTGACGACCGCGGCGAGCGCGCCGGCCACCGAGGAGATCAGGATGTCGCGGTTGTAGACGTGCGACAGCTCGTGGGCGAGCACGGCCCGCAGCTCGCGTTCGTCGAGGATCTCCAGGATGCCCATGGTGCAGCAGACCGCCGCGTTGCGCGGGTTACGGCCCGTGGCGAAGGCGTTGGGCGCCACCGTCGGTGAGACGTAGAGCCGTGGCATCGGCGCGCGGGCGGCCGTGGACAGCTCGCGCACGATGCGGTACATCACCGGCTGCTCGACCTCGCTGACCTGCCGGGCGCGCATGGCCGAAAGTGCGATGCGGTCGCTCGCGAAATAGGCGACACCATTGGTGATCAGCGCTATCGCGACCGCGACGGTCAGGCCGGTGCGTCCGCCGAGCGCGCCTCCGACGACAACGATCAGTGCCGACAGCGCGCCGAGCAGGACCGCCGTACGGACGCCGTTGAACCGCACCTTGAAAACCTCCCCAGGCTCCCGTTTATAAAACGGTCTGACCAGGAGAAATGTTCCCCCTTACGGGACGGCCAGCGCGGCCGCGTGGAGGACCAGCTCAGGAGCCGCCGACACGACGAGCGCTCCGGCCAGGGAGACCGCGATGGCGATGCCCCCCGAACGGCCGACGCGCACCGTCTCCGGCCGCTCAGCGGGAGCGAAGAGGCGTGCCGCCCAGCCCAGGTAGTAGTAAAGGCCGAGCACGGTGTTCACCGCCATGACCACGGCGAGCCAGGTCGCGGCGCCGCCGATCGCCGCCCTGAAGACGACCACCTTGGCGAACAGGCCCATGACGCCCGGCGGCAGGCCGGCCAGGCAGACGAGGAAGAACGCCAGGGCGATCGCGAGGCCCGGGTTGGCGCGGGCCAGGCCACGGTAGCCGTCGAGGTGGCGCCGGCCGCGCCGGGCGACGACGGTGACCACCCCGAAGGCGCCGATGTTCATGATCGCGTAGATGGCGACATACGCGGCCGTCGCCGTCATCCACTCGTGCGGCCGGACGCGGGTGCCGCCGGCCAGCGGCGCCAGCATGAAGCCCGACTGGGCCACCGACGACCAGGCGAGCAGGCGCACGACGTCGCGCTGGCGCAGGGCGAGCAGGTTGCCGAGCGTCATCGTGACCGCCGCCAGCACGCCGAGCAGCGGCCCCCAGGTGCCGCCGAGCGGCCAGAACCCGGCGGTGAGGACCAGCGTCAGGCCGGCGAACCCGCCCGCCTTCGACACGACCGACAGGAACGCCGCGACCGGCAGCGGCGCGCCCTGGTAGACGTCCGGCGCCCAGAAGTGGAAGGGCACCGCCGCGACTTTGAAGCCGAACCCGGCGATCACCGCGACGACGCCGACCGCGGCGACCGGCTTGAGGTCGGCCGGTACGCGCGCCAGCCCGGCGGCGACCCGGTCGAGGTGCATCGCGCCGGTCACGCCGTACACGAGGCTGATGCCGAACAGCGTCACCGCCGACGACACGACCGACACGAGGAAGAGCTTGAGCGCCGCCTCACTCGCCACGCCGTCGTGGCGGCGCAGGGCCACCAGCGCGAACACCGGCAGCGACAGGGTCTCCAGCGCGACGACGAGCGTGATCAGGTCACGGCCCGAGGCCAGCAGCAGTGCGCCGGTGACGGCGGCGAGCAGCAGGAAGTGGTACTCCCCGGCCGGCAGCGCCGAACGTCCGATCTCCCCGTGCGACAGCAGGACGACCACGAGCGCCGTCAGCAGCATGATCGCCTGGAAGAGCGTGGCGAAGTCGTCGGCGACGTAGGAGCAGGACCGGCCGGTGCAGAACGTCGTACGGCCGTGGCCGGGCACGAGCGCGACGGCCGCCGCGGCGAGGATGAGGACCGTCAGCAGACCGGTGACGCGCCGGGGCGTGCCGAACGCGTCGGCCATGAGCACCGCCACGGAGCCGACCGCGACGATCAGCGTCGGCAGGATCGCGAGGTAGTCGATCGCCTGGATCATGGATCCTCCTTCGTCGGAGGAGCGACCAGGGGAGCGCGTCCTTCGATTCCCTCGCTCCGCTCGGTCATTGGCCCCCCAGGAGCACGCGTACGGCGCCGTCGGTGAGGTCGAGGAGCGTCTTGGGCCACAGGCCGATGAACAGCGTGGCGGTGATGAGCGGGGTCCAGGCGAGCAGCTCGTGCGCGCGGACGTCGGCGAACCGCGTACGGACCCAGCGCTCGGCGACCGGGCCGTGGGTGACCCGGGAGAGCAGGCGCAGGAAGTACGCGGCGGTGAGGACCGCGCCGAGACCGCCCAGGGCCATGAACGTCACGTACGTCGCGCGCGGCAGCCCGGCGTGCGGCTGGTACGCGCCGAGCAGCGCGAGCATCTCGCCCCAGAACCCGGCCAGGCCCGGCAGGCCGAGGCTCGCCACCGCCGCGAACGTGAGGATGGAGGCGAGGTACGGCGCCTTGGCGAGCATGCCGCCGCCGAGGACGTCGAGGTCGCCGGTGCCGTACCGCTCCTTGACCGCGCCCGCGACGAAGAACAGCAGGCCGGTGATGAGTCCGTGCGCGATGTTGCCGAACAGCGCGGCGTTGACGCCGACCGGCGTGAGCGTCGCGATGCCGAGCAGCACGAAGCCCATGTGGCCGATCGAGGAGTAGGCGATCATGCGCTTGAGCTCGCGCTGGGCCAGGCAGGCGAGCGCGCCGTAGATGATCCCGATGACCGCGAGAAGGCCGAGCCAGGGGGCCAGGACCCGCGCGCCCTCCGGGACGTCCGGCACCGCGATGCGGACGAAGCCGTACGTGCCCATCTTCAGCAGGACGCCGGCGAGCAGGACCGAGCCGACGGTCGGCGCCTCGGTGTGCGCGTCCGGGAGCCAGGTGTGCAGCGGCCACATCGGCGTCTTGACCGCGAACCCGATGGCGACCAGGCCGAACGCGGCGAGCTGCACATTGTGCGACAGACCCGCGCCGTGGCGCGTGGCGAGCGTCGTCATGTCGAGCGTGTGGGCGTTCACCGCGATCAGCAGGATGCCGACGAGCAGGAAGCCGGAGCCGAGCAGGGTGTAGAGGATGAACTTGTTCGCCGCCGCCCGCGCGCGTTCGCGTGCCCCGGGCGATCCGCCCCAGTGCGCGATCACGAAGTACATCGGGATCAGGACGACCTCGAAGAAGACGAAGAACAGCACGAGGTCGAGCGAGACGAACGTGCCGAGCATGCCGACCTCGAGCAGCAGGATCAGCCCGATCAGCGCCCGCGGCGAGCCGGCGCCTTCGTCGGCGGCCGGCAGCACCCGCGCGGTGTAGACCATGCACAGGAACGTCAGCGCCGCGGTGAGCACGACGAGCGGCAGGGAGATGCCGTCGACGCCGAGGTGGAAGCGCAGGCCGATGGAGGCCGCCCACGTGCGGTCGAGGCCGAGCTGCGGGCCGCGCCGGCCGTAGTCGAACATCGCCGCCGCGACGACGGCCAGCACCAGCGTCACCGCCGAGAAGAACAGGCCGTGCAGCCGGGCCAGCCGGGTGAGCCGGGGCTGGCTTCCTCCGGGAGAGAACAGCGTGAGCAGAGCGCCCACGAACGGCACGACCAGCATCGCCGTGAGGATCATGTGAGCACCACCACCGCGAGAACGATGAGCACCACGCCCGCCAGGACCCCCGATATGTACGTCTGCGGGTTGCCGTTCTCGGTGCGGCGCAGCAGGCCGCCGAGCCACCGCGCGCCACGGCCGGTGCCCACGACGGCGGCGTCGACCGCCCGCTCGTCGGTGTGGACGACCATCTCCGCGAGCGCCACGACCGGGCGTACGACCAGGACGTCGTAGACGGCGTCGAGGCGGAATCCGTCGCGCAGCAGCGGGCGGGCCGGACCCAGCAGGCGCACCGGATCCAGCGCCGGGTCGCGGTTCCAGACCAGGAAGACCGCGCCACCGCCCGCGAGCACGAACAGCAGTGACACGAGCGCCATGCCGAGCTCGGGCCGCAGCTCGTCGCTGCCGAGCCCGAGGAAGCCGAGGACCAGCGCGGGGACGGCGAGCGCCGCCACGGGCCAGCGCATCAGCCCGGTCGCCTCGCCCGCGCCCGCGGCAGAGCGGCGTTCGCCGAAGAACGCCACGAGCCAGGTGCGGGTGGCGTACGCGGCGGTGACGGCGGCGGTGAGCAGCCCGGCGACGAGCACCAGCCAGCCCGTCCAGGGCGGAACGGCCGGACCGGCGTGGCCGCCCGCCGCCAGCGGGGAGTAGGCGAACCAGCCGAAGTCGCGCCTCGCCCCGGGCTGCCGTGCCGCGTGCCAGGCCTGGGAGAGGATGGTGTCCTTGCTGAAGAAGCCGCTCGCGGGCGGCACGCCGGCCAGGGCCGCGAAGCCGACCGTCATCGACCAGAACGTCACCGGCATGGCGTGGCGCAGGCCGCCCATGGCGGTCAGCATGTTCGAGCCGACCGCGACGATGACGCAGCCGGCGCCCAGGAACAGCAGCGCCTTGAACGCCCCGTGCGCCAGCAGGTGGAACAGCGCGCCGTCGCGGGTGCCGACCGCCAGGCCGCCGCCCATGTACGCGAGCTGGCTGATCGTGGAGTAGGCCAGGACGCGCTTCAGGTCGTCCTGGGCGAGGGCGGCCAGCGCGGCGCCGAGCATCGAGATCGCGGCGATGACCCCGAGGACGGCCAGTGTCGCCGGGGCGAACAGGAACGCCGGGTAGAGGCGGGCGACGACGTAGATGCCGGCCGCGACCATCGTGGCGGCGTGGATCAACGCGCTGACCGGGGTGGGGCCGGCCATGGCGTCCGGCAGCCAGGTGTGCAGCGGGAACTGGGCGCTCTTGCCCGCGACGCCGCAGAGCAGCAGGAGCGTGCCCGCGACGAGCGTGGTGTGCGACATCGAGGGCACGCGGCTCAGCACCGTGTGGATCTCGAAGGAGCGGGCGCCGAGGCCGAGGACGAAGATGCCGAACAGGAAGCCGACGTCGCCGAGGCGGGTCACCAGGAACGCCTTGACCGCCGCCTTGGAGGTCGCCCGGTCGTGCCAGTAGTGGCCGATCAGGAAGTAGGAGCAGACACCCATGACCTCCCAGCCGACGTACAGCGCCAGCAGGTCGCCCGACAGCACGACGAGGAGCATCGCCGCGGTGAACAGGCTGATGAACGCGGCGTAGGAGGAGTAGCGCGGGTCGTCGCGCATGTACGCGACCGAGTAGATCTGTACGGCCAGCGCGACGCAGCAGACCAGCAGGGCGACGACCGCAGCCGTGCCGTCGACCTCGAGGGACACGCCGAACGGGATCCCGCCGGTCCGTACGGTGGTGAGCGTGCCCGTGCGGGTCTGCGGGTGCTGCCACTGGACCACGGCGACCACCGCGGCCAGGACCGTGGAGGCCGCGACCGGCAGCACCGCGACCAGGGCCGGGCCGTTGGCGGGCAGCCGCCGGGCGAGGATCCGCGCCCGTGCCCGCTCCGTGCCCGGCGGGGCGCTCCGGCGGAGACGGCGGGCGAGCGGGGTCAGCAGGTGCGAGATGGTCGGCCCGAAGATCATGCCGATGAACGCGGCGGCGAACGGCAGCAGAACCGCGGCGGCCGCCAGGACGATCACTGGCGTGCTCCTTCTTCTTCTCTGTCCTCGTGGAGCGTGCGCAGACGGTCGACGTCGACCGTCTGGCGGTTGCGGTAGATCAGCAGGACGAGCGCGAGCCCGAGCCCGACCTCCGCGGCGGCCAGCACGATCACGAACAGCGTGTGCACCTGCCCGCCGTGCAGCCGGTCGGCCCAGCTCATGTCGAACACGACGAGGTTGAGGTTGACCGCGTTGAGCATGAGCTCGACGGACATGAGCACGAGGATCGCGTTGCGGCGGGCGAGCACGCCGTACACGCCCACCGAGAACAGGACCGCCGCGATGACGACCGGGTAGACGAGGTGCATCCTCAGACCCCCTCGTCTATTCGGGAGATCACGATCGTGTCCTCGTCGTCGGCGCCGCGCGGCTTCCGGCGCGCGAGCGGGCCGGGGGTGCGGCCGCGGGGACGCTCGGGCTGCGCGGGCTCGGGCTCCGGTTCGGCCTGCTGGGGGCCGATGTCGGAGCGGGAGAGCACGATCGCGCCGATGAGCGCGGCCAGCAGGAGCACGGACAGGGCCTCGAAGGGCAGCACCCAGGTCCGGAAGATCCCGGCGCCGATGACACTGGAGCTGCCGTTGCCGACCCTCGCCTTGAGCGGGAAGTAGGCGTCGCGGAAGCCGCGCACGAGCGTGGTGACGAGGACGACGGCGGTCGCGGCGGCGGTGATGAGCGCGACGATCCGGTTGCCCGAATCCAGGTCCTCCGAACGGCCGATCGGCGCCCGGGTCAGCATGATGCCGAACAGCAGCAGGACCACGACCGCCCCGACGTAGATCAGCACCTGCACCCAGGCGACGAACTCCGCGGCGAGGACGACGTACGAGGCCGCCAGCGCGCCGAAGGAGACGACGAGCCAGAGTGCGGCGTGCACGAGCTGGCGGGTGCTCACGACCATGACGCCGGAGCCGATGGCCACCACGCCGAGCGCCAGGATGACGATGTCGGCAGCGCTCACCGGGCCTTGCCCCCGCCCGTGGAGAGCCGGTCCTTGGGCAGCTCGCGGGGTGGTTCGGCGCCCTTGTCGTGCGCGGGCGGCGGGGGCACCGTCCACATCCATTCGCGCAGCCGCTCGCGTTCGTGGGTCAGCTCGGCGATGTCGTACTCGGCGTACTCGAACTCCGGCGACCAGAACAACGCGTCGAAGGGGCAGGCCTCGATGCAGATCCCGCAGTACATGCAGAGCGCGAAGTCGATGGCGAACCGGTCGAGGACGTTCCGCACCCGCGGCCGGCCGCCCTCGGGCGCGGGCAGCGTCTCCTTGTGGGAGTCGATGTAGATGCACCAGTCGGGGCACTCCCGGGCACACAGCATGCAGACGGTGCAGTTCTCCTCGAAGAGGGCGATGACGCCGCGGCTGCGTGGCGGCAGGTCGGGTTGAACCTCGGGGTACTGCCGCGTGATGGAACGGCGTGTCATCGTCCGCAGCGTGACCGCGAGGCCCTTTGCCAGACCGGATCCGGGAAAGCGTGCCACGGGTCACCATGATTGCTTATCCGTGCCCGTTGGCAAACCGGAGCCCGCCTCGTACGCCCCTTCGGTCACACATGATTCCGTGGCATGAGGGATCACACTGGGAGGACGGAAACCTCACGCCCGCCCGATCCGTCAGACAAAGCGTGAGTCACTTCCGGCCGGTGCCGCCGTACGATCGACGTATGGGCTGGCCCTCACCGTCGCCGCGGCCTCCGATGAGGCCGCCGATGGGTGTTCCCCAGCCGCCGTCGCCACCGTCGCAGGGCCTGGGCTGGGCGGTGGTTCCGCTGCTCACCGCCGGCTTCGGTGCCCCCGTGTCCTTCCTCTACGCCGCTCTGCGCCGCAGGTCACCCGCCCTCGGTGTCGCGGCGGCCGGGTACGGCGCCGGCGTGGTCGGCACGGTCCTCGGGTTCGGCTCCGGAAGTGTCGCCGGTATCGGGCTCGGGCTGTTGCTGTTCATCCTCACCTGGACGGTCGGCACGGCCCACGCGCTGATCGCCCGGCCGCGGATCTACCCCCGGCCCGACATGCGCGGCCAGATGAACGAGCAGGTCGTCGCCATGGCGCGGCAGCGGCGTTCGCTGCGGGATGCCGCGCGCAAGATCGTGGCCGAGGACCCCGTCCTCGCGCGTGAGCTGCGCATCGGCCGACCCGACCTGATGCCCCGGCAGTTCGACGACGGAGGTCTGATCGACGTGAACCACGTGCCGCCGGAGGTGCTGAGCCGGCTGCCCGGCCTGACGTACGAGATGGTCGACCGGATCATGCAGTCCCGTGGCCAGGGCGGCGGGTTCGTCTCCGCCGAGGAGGTCGCCGTGCGATGCGACCTGCCGCCGTCCGTCGTCTCCGACATCGCCGAGTACGCCGTGTTCGTCCGCTGACGGGTGGGGCTGACCCCACCCCCGCCTGCCCGTACTGGCACGATCGACCTGGTGGGGCCTGCACGCGAGCATTGGGGACATGAGGCCAGAGATGACCGCGACCGGCCACGCTTCGCCGTGGCGTCTGCCATGAGGCGGCTGCGAGGTCTGCTCGACCTGCCGATCATCGCGTGGCCGATCGCCGTGCTCGACCTCGGTCCGGCCCGCCGGCCGATCGGCCCATGAACTTCGCGACGATCCTGCGGGCGCCGGTCAGCCGCCGGGCCTGGGTTGAGCTCGCGTACGTGCTGGTCAGCACGCCGCTGGCCGCCCTCGGTTTCGGGTACGTGGTGGCGACGCTGGTGCTCGGCGCCGGTCTGGCCGTCACCGCCGCGGGGTTCCCGCTGCTGGCGGCCGGGCTGGTGGGGGCGCGGCGGATCGGCGGCCTGCACCGGTGGCTGGCCGGGCGGTTCCTCGGCGAGCGGATCGAGGCGCCCGCACGGCCGGTGGCCACGCCGGGGCCGCTCGGCCGGATGCAGGCGCGGCTCAGCGACACGGCCGGCTGGCGCACGATGGGCCACCTGCTGCTGAAGCTCCCCGTCGTCGCCCTCCAGGTGTACGTCCTCGCGCTCACCTGGGTCTGGGGCGTGATCCTGGTCACCCGCCCCCTGCAGAACGCGCTCGATCTCAACCAGGGCGCGCCTGGTTCGCACCCCCTGTTCGACAACGGCGCGCTCATGTTCGTCGGCGGGGTGGCCCTGCTGTTCCTGGCGCCGTGGGCCGTGCACGTGGCCACGATCCCCGACCGCATGCTGGCGCGATGGCTGCTCGGGCGGCGCGGGCTGCAGGAGCGCGTACGGGACCTGGAGGAGACGCGGGCGCGTGCCGTCGACGACGCGGCGGCCACTCTGCGCCGGATCGAACGCGACCTGCACGACGGCGCCCAGGTACGACTGATCGCGCTGACCATGCAGCTCACGATGGTGCGCGACGCCGTCGCCGACGACGCCGCACGCGCGCTCGTGGACACCGCGCGAGCCACCGCCAGGGAGGCCGTCGTGGAGTTGCGCGAACTCGTCCGCGGCATCCACCCGCCCTCGCTCGACCACGGTCTGGACACCGCCCTCACCACCCTCGCCGCGCGTTCCACGGTGCCGGTCGAGACGGAGATCGCCCTGTCGGCGCGGCCCACCGCCGCGATCGAGTCGATCGCCTACTTCTGCGCCGCCGAACTGCTCGCCAACGTCGCCAAGCACAGCGGCGCGACCCGGGTCCGGCTCTCCGTCGCCCAAGACGGCGACCGGCTGTGCCTGCGCGTCCACGATGACGGCCGCGGCGGGGCGGCGCCCGGTACCGGTTCGGGGCTGTCCGGCCTGCTCGACCGCGTTCGTACGGTGGACGGGCGGCTCGACGTCTCCAGCCCACCAGGTGGCCCTACCGTGGTCACCGTCGAACTTCCCTCGCACGCCTGAAAGCCACCATGCGCATTGTGATCGCCGACGACGCCGCCATCCTCCGTGACGGCCTGGCGCACCTGCTGACCGCACGCGGCCACGAGGTCGTCGCGGGCGTCGGCGACGCCGACGCGCTGCGCGCGGCGGTCGCCGAGCACCGTCCGGACGCCGCCGTCATCGACATCCGCATGCCGCCCACGCACACCGACGAGGGCCTGCGCGCCGCGATCGACCTGCGTCGCGACCATCCGGGCCTGGGCCTCCTGCTGTTCTCGCAGTACATCGAGACGCGCTTCGCCACCGACCTGCTCGCCGGGTCGCCGGCCGGGGTCGGCTACCTGCTGAAGGAGCGGGTCGGTGACATCGACGACTTCGTGGACGCGCTGCACCGCGTCGCCTCCGGCGGCACCGCCCTGGACCCGGAGGTCGTCGGGCACCTGCTGAACGCTGGCCGGGGCGGCGTGCGCTCCCTGACCCCGCGGGAACGCGAGGTGCTGGGCCTGATGGCCGAGGGCCGCACCAACGCGGCGATCGCCAAGACCCTCGTCGTCTCCGACCGCGCGGTGGAGAAGCACATCGCCAACATCTTCCTCAAGCTGGACCTGCCACCGTCCGGCGACGACCACCGCCGGGTCCTCGCCGTCCTGCGCTATTTGGGGATCTAGGCGATCGCGAGCTTGATCACGCCGGTGAGGGCGAGCTGGGCCAGGGCGAGCGGCACCAGGCCGGCCCAGGCGAGCTTTTGCAGCTGGTCCTCGCGCATGCGGGGGTAGCTGACACGGAGCCAGATGACGACGAACGCCAGGATCATCACCTTGATCAGCGTCCACAGCCAGCCGAGCTCGGTGTTCATCACCGGGCCCTTCCAGCCGCCGAGGAACAGCACGGTCGTCAGCGCCGACAGCACCACGATCCCGGCGTACTCGGCCAGCAGGAAGAACGCGAAACGCAGGCCGGTGTACTCGGTGTACGGGCCGAAGATGATCTCGCTGTCGGCCACCGGCATGTCGAACGGCGGACGGCGCAGCTCGGCGAGGCCGGCGATGAAGAACACCACGCCGCCGATCGCCTGCCAGGGCAGCCACCACCACTCCCAGTGGTCGACGATCCGCGAGAGGTTCAGCGTGCCCGCGGCCATCGCCACCGACGAGGCGGCCAGCACCATCGGCAGCTCGTACGACAGCAGCTGGGCGGCCACCCGCATGCCGCCGAGGAGGCTGTACTTGTTCGCGCTCGACCAGCCCGCCATCAGGGCGCCGAGCACCGCCACCCCGATCATGGCCAGGGCGAAGAACAGGCCCGGGTCGAGGGACACGCCCACCTGGCCGTGCGGTCCGACCGGGATCACGATGAGCACGACCAGGTACGGGATGAGCGCCACGGCCGGGGCGAGGCTGAAGATCCGGCGGTCGGCCTCGGCCGGGACGACGTCCTCCTTCTGGGCGAACTTCACGCCGTCCGCGACGAGCTGGGCCCACCCGTGGAAGCCCCCGGCGTACATCGGGCCGAGGCGGCCCTGCATGTGGGCCATCGCCTTGTGCTCGACCTGCCCGACGACCAACGGCAGCACGAGGAACGCCACCACGACCAGCACCAGCTTGATCGCGATGATCGCCAGGTCAGACATCGTCGCCACCCTCGATGCCGCGCTCGCGCCGCCGGCGCGGCGGGGGTTCCTCGGCGGCGGGTTCGTCGGCGGGGCGTTCCTCGGCGGCGGCCGCGCGTTTCCTGGCAGGTCGCTCCGCGGCCGCGCGTTTCCCG
>NZ_JBHLZP010000190.1:0-14648 GCF_042429965.1 Actinoallomurus acaciae | reverse complement strand
AGCTGGAGTTCCAGCGGATGGACGACGAGCTGACGCTGCCGCAGTGGCGCCCGGCCGGGCGCCGCGGAGCCGGAACGGGCCGCCGTGGCGGGCGAGCAGGGCCTGCGGATCGAGCTGACGCCGACGTTCGTGATCTCGACGGCGCTGGCGACCCGCGACCTGACGCCCGTGCATCACGATCCGGCGGTGGCGCGGGCGCAGGGCTCCGCGGACATCTTCCTCAACATCCTCACCACGATCGGCCTGGTCCAGCGGTACGCCCTCGAAAGCCGGCCGGACGCCCGCCTGGCGGGCATCGCCCTGCGGCTCGGCGTGCCCGCGTACGCGGGGGACACGCTGACCCTCACCGGCCGTACCGGCGACGGGGTGCTGGAGGTGCGCGGCGCGGTCGGCCTCGGCGACCACGTGGTGGCGACCGTACGGCTGAAGGAGCCCGCATGACGATCTCGGGACGCGCGGCGATCGCCGGCATCGGGGCGACGGAGTTCTCCAAGGAGTCGGGCCGTTCGGAGCTGCAACTCGCCGCCGAGGCGTGCGTCGCCGCCCTCAAGGACGCCGGGCTCACGCCGTCGGACGTCGACGGGATGGTGACGTTCACCCAGGACACGAACGCCGAGATCGCCGTCGCCCGCGAGCTGGGCGTCCCCGAGCTGCGCTTCTTCTCCCGCGTCGACTACGGCGGCGGCGCGGCCTGCGGCACGGTCGCGCACGCCGCGATGGCCGTGGCGACCGGGCAGGCGCGCACGGTCGTGTGCTACCGGGCGTTCAACGAGCGGTCCGGGCAGCGTTTCGGCCAGGCGACGATGGCCATGGCGCCCGGCACGACCGCGATGGAGTTCTCCTGGCACCTGCCGTTCGGCTTCGCCACGCCCGCCGCCTGGGTCGCCATGCAGGCGCGGCGCTACATGCACGACTACGGCGCGACCAGCGAGGACTTCGGGCGCGTCGCGGTCGCGATGCGGCGGCACGCGGCCACCAACCCCCGGGCGTGGTTCCACGAGCGGCCGATCACGCTGGAGGAGCACCAGGCGAGCCGCTGGGTGGTCGACCCGCTGCACCTGCTGGACTGCTGCCAGGAGTCCGACGGCGCGGTGGCGATCGTGGTGACCGGCGCCGACCGCGCCCGTGACCTCCCGCATCCGCCGGTGTCGATCACCGCCGCCGCACAGGGCTCGGGGCCGAACCAGATGATGATGTTCGGCTACTACGACACGGACCTGGCCGCGCTGCCCGCGATGGGGGTGGTGGGCCGCGCGCTGTGGGAGCGGTCCGGCCTGCGACCGGCGGACGTGCGGACCGCGATCCTGTACGACCACTTCACGCCGTTCGTGCTGATGCAGCTGGAGGAGCTGGGCTTTTGCGGCCGGGGCGAGGGCCGCGACTTCGTCGCGGACGGCGGCATCGAGCTCGACGGCCACCTGCCGGTCAACCCCAACGGCGGTCAGCTCGGCGAGGCGTACATCCACGGCATGAACGGCATCGCCGAGGCCGTCCGCCAGGTCCGCGGCACGTCGGTCAACCAGGTGCCGGACGTGTCGCACGTCCTGGTCACGGCGGGTACCGGTGTCCCGACGAGCGGCCTGATCCTGGGGCGCGCCGCCTGAACCGAGCGCCCGCGGGCGGCGGCGACCGGCCCCATGGCCAGTGAAACCAGTGGGCATACCGGCTAGCAGGAATGCCGGCACTGCCGCTGGCAGGCGCCCGGATTGGGGGGTGGCGCCGCTGACGTGGGGCATTCTGCGGGGGATTGTGGTGTTGTAAACGAAAGCGGCTACGAGCAAGGAAGGGAAAGTGACATGTGCCAGCACCGGCCCTCATGCCCCGCGGCGAACGCAGCCGATCACGCGGCGGCACGTGTCGTGGCGTCACACCCCGAGCAGGGCTGGTACCTGCTCTGCAACGGCGTCGTCATCTTCGACGACACCGGCGAACTCGCCCCCGACGGTCACACGACCGAGCCTCATCGTGCCCGGCCGCTCTCCCTGGCGGCCTGACCCCGGACTTTCGGCCGAAGGACCCCAGCTGGGCGCGTGACCCCGCACGCGAACCCCTCAAGGCGACTCCCCGATCCCCGACGGGGGAGTCGCGAGCAGGGCCGGCGGTTCCCCGCCGCACGGCCGCTTCCCCCGTGAGTGCGCCGGTCCACGGAGATCAACCCCCGGTGATCCGTGGGCCGGCGTTTCCTCATCCCTGTTCGGCGGCGATCTTCTCGGGCCGGTCGGCCAGCCCGTCCTCCATGATCTCGAAGACCTCGTCCACGACCTCGGAGAAGCGGTCGGTCTTGGCCACGCCCGCCGCGAGCACCTCGAAGGCGCTGTGGAACGCGCAGTTGGCCAGGCCCGCCATCACGTGCGGCCGCAGGTCGTCGGCCGGGTCGACGCCCATGCGTTCGGCGATGATCCGGGTGATCTCCGACTGCTTCTTCTGCCCGTGTTCCAGGCTGCGGCCGAACACGGCCGGGCTGCTCTCCATCATCTGCTGGATGCAGCCGAACCGGTCCGGGTCGAAGCCGTACTGGCCGTCCTCGCAGGCGCGGATCACCGAGACCGCGGCGTTGCGCAGCGCGGTCAGCACCGGCTCGGAGGCCGGGCGGGAGGACAGTGCCTCCAGCATCGTGACGAACTGCTCTTCCTGGAACGTCAGGACGACGTCCTCTTTCGACGCGAAGTAGCGGAAGAAGGTCCGCGACGAGACATCGACCTCGTCGGCGATCTCCTCGACCGTCGTCGCCTCGAAGCCCTTCTCCTGGAAGAGCCGGAACGCCGCGTCGACCAGTGCCTCACGGGTGCGCTGCTTCTTGCGCTCACGCCGACCGGCCATGGGCGTCACACAGCTGCCTTGCACCACGGTCGCCTCCATGTCCGCAGGGTAACGGACGCCGTTCACTTAGCCAAGACCACTTTTCGCGCTGTGACAGTAGTCATAGCGCGACTTTAGTCGCTTGACGACATGTGTCACAGCATGACAGGTTTGGGCAATCTCGAACTTCACGGAGGCAAGTTCATGTCCCAAGCGACACTCGCGCCGCACGCGGGCGCGCGGGAGAAACCGCGCCGCGTCGGCCACGGCCATCCCTGGCTGACACTCTTCGCCGTCGCGCTCGGCGTGATGATGGTGGGCCTGGACGCGACGGTCGTGTCCATCGCCAACCCCGCGATCGCCAACGACCTGCACGCCGACCTGGCCGGTCTGCAGTGGGTCACCAACGGTTACCTGCTCGCCCTCGCCGTCACGCTGATCCCGGCGGGGAAGATCGCCGACCGGTTCGGCCGCAAGAAGACGTTCCTGGCCGGTGTGATCGGGTTCGCCGTGGCGTCCGTTCTGGTGGGCGCGTCGGGCGGCATCGGCATGGTCATCTTCTGGCGCGTCATCCAGGGCATCGCGGGCGCGCTGCTCCAGCCGGCCAGCCTCGCCCTCATCCGCAACACCTTCCCCCCGCAGCGGCTCAACGCCGCGATCGGCATCTGGGGCGCCACCGTCGGCATCTCCATCGCCGGCGGCCCGATCGTCGGCGGGCTGCTCGTCCAGCACGTCAACTGGGAGTCGGTCTTCTTCCTCAACGCACCGCTCGGCCTGATCGCCCTGCTCGTGGGCCTGTGGGTGATCCGCGAGTCGCGGGACGAGGACGCGCACGGGTCCTTCGACATCTCCGGGGTCGCGCTGCTGTCGGCGTCCCTGTTCGCCCTGGTCTGGGGCTTGATCAAGGCCGGCACGTACGGGTTCGGGGACCCGGTCCCGCTGTGGTCGTTCGCCGCGTTCGCGGTGCTGCTCGCCGGATTCGTCGTCCGCGAGCTGATGGCCGCGCATCCCGTGCTGCCGCTGAAGCTGTTCCGCTCGGTCTCGCTGTCGGCCGCGACGGGGCTGCTCCTGCTCGGCACCTTCGCCCTGTTCGGCACGATCTTCTTCATCACGCTGTACCTCCAGCAGGTGCACGGCATGAGCCCGGTCTCCGCCGGCGTGCGGATGCTGCCGATGACCGGCATCTTCATCGTGTCCTCGCCGCTCGGCGGCGCGCTGACGCAGCGCTTCGGCCCGCGCGTGCCGCTGATCCTCGGCATGGTCTTCACCGCCGTGGCGATGTTCGGCCTGTCGCGGATCGGGGTGGACGCCTCGTACAACGCGATCTGGCCGTGGTTCATCCTCATCGGCCTGGCGTTCGGCTTCATCATGACCGCCGGCACCGAGGCGATCGTCGGCAACGCGCCCGTACAGCTCGCCGGCGTCGCGGGCGGCCTCCAGCAGACCGCGTTCCAGATCGGCGGCGTGCTGGGCACCTCGGTCCTCGGCACGATCCTGTCCACGCGCGTGGGCAACGTCCTGATGGACCGGCTGACCGGGGCGGGCCTGCCCGCGCCGGCCGCGCAGCAGCTCGCGGGGGCCAAGGACTACATCGCCCAGGGCGTCGCGCCGGTACCGCCCGGCACGCCAGGGCCGGCCGCGAAGGCCATCACCACCGGCAGCCACCTGGCGTTCATGGACGGCTTCCAGACCTCCATGGCCGTGGCCGCCGCGGTCGCCCTCGCGGCGGCCGTCGCCGCGCTGCTCGTGCGGCGCGGTGAGAACTCGGTCGAGGGAACCGTCGCCATCTGACGGCGCGGGGCGGGCGGAGGGGGGCCTCCGCCCGCCCCTTCCACAGCGAAGGAGCAGGAGCCATGTCCATGGACGCCGACATCGCGCCGGACGCGACGCCACTGCCGGAGAGCGGCTGGGAGCTGCACGTCGTACGGGGGAGCGGGGACCGCCCCGCGCTGGAGGTGCACACCGGCGACGGCCTGATCGACGTCGCCGTCGCGGGCGGCCCCGGAGCCGTGCTCGTGCGCGGCGCCGTACGCGGGCGGGGGTTCTCGGTGGCGTGGGGGCAGCTCCCGCCCGGCGGAGAGGTCCTCGTGGAGTTCCGCGCGGGGAGCACGTCGCGCAAGGTCACCGCCGTGACCGTCGCGGGCGCCTTCTGGGCGGCCGAGGTGCCGGGCCGGTTCCGCGAGGTCGTCGTGACGACGGCCGTCGACCGCGAGGCGTACCGCCTGCACCGGTTCCGTGAGCGCCGGGGTGACCGGCGGGTGACAGCGGCCTGACCTCCAGGCCGTTGTCAGAAAACTCTCAGCCGATCGCCCTAGGCTTCCGCCGTGCCCTCGCTTCTCAGACGTTTCCCTCTGCCCATCCTTTTCATCGTTGCGCTGTGCTCCGTCTCGTCGGTGTACGCCTACGGGCTCGAACCGTCTGACCAGCGATCATTCATCGCCTCGACGGCGACGAACCTCGTGAACCTGCGGACCGACCCGCTCGGCACGCTCATCGCCTCGGCCTTCGTGTCCGAGGCCACGCCGTGGATCTGGATCGGCTTCGGGATCGTCGGCCTGTTCCCGCTGGTCCACCGCTTCGGCAACCTGCGGGCCCTGCTTCTCGTCGGGTCCGCGCAGGTCATCGGCACGGTGATCAGCGAAGGCCTGCTGGCCTGGCAGATCTCGACCGGGGCGGCGCCGGGGTCGCTGCGCTTCCTCGACGACGTCGGTCCCTCCTACGTCATCGCCTCCGGCCTGATCGCCACGATCCTGTACGGCCCCGAGCCCGCGGTGCGGACCGCCCGGCACGGGCACTGGCTGTTCGACCGCATCGCGAGCCGCTGGTGGCGCCTCGGAGCCTTCGCGGGCCTGGCGCTGCTGGCACCCCACCTGTTCGGCGGGCTGAACCATCTGGACGTCGCCGCCGTCGGCCACCTGGTCGCCCTCATCACCGGTGCGGCGGTCGGGTTCCTCCTCACGCGCTTCGAGCCCGTCCGCCACCCGGCGCGGCGGGAGCAGGGCGACGAGCATGCCCGGCACCATGCCGGCGGCCGTGAGGAGCACGGCGGCACGGCCTCCGTCGGCGATCGAGGAGCGCAGCGCCGGTCCGGGCGATCCGCCGACGCCGGCGTTGGCGATCGCGACGAGCACCGCGAGACCGATGGCGTTGCCGAGGTTGAGTGTTGTTGAGGCCATGCCGGAGGCGACGCCGTGCTCGCGCGGGTCGACTCCGGCCGCCGCGGCGATCCACATGGCGGTCCAGGTGACCCCCTGGCCCAGGCCCGAGATCACCAGCCCCGGGACGAGCACCGCGTAGCCACTGCCCTCGTGAAAGCCGAGCGCGAGCACGACGCTGCCGACCGCCCCGGTGAGGAAGCCGCCCAAGAGCGTGGCACGGGTCCCGAGACGAGTCGAGAGGCGCTCGCCGAGCTGGGTGCCGGTGGCGATCGCCAGCGAGGGCGCGAGGAAGGCGAGCCCGGTCCGCAGCGCGCTGAAGCCGTGCACCGTCTGCAGCAGCACGGTCAGGAAGTACGGCAGGGTGCCGAACGTCGCCATGTAGAGGAACGTGACCGTGATTCCGGCGATGAGGCTCCGGTTGCCGAAGAGCCGGGGCGGCATCAGCGGGTCGGAGCTTCGCAGCTCGATGGCCGCGAAGGCGGCCAGCAGCAGCGCCGCCAGGACCCCGGCGGCGATGATCACCGGAGACCCCCAGCCGATCTCCGGCCCCTGGACGAGGCCGAACACCAGCAGCGTCGCGCCACCGGTCACCGTCAGCGCACCGGGCAGGTCGAACCGGCGGCCCTCCCGGCGCCTGCCGTCACGCGGGATGACGCCGAGCGCGGCCACCGCGACGAGACCGGCGAGCGGCACGTTGACGAAGAAGACGGCGGGCCAGCCGAAGGCCTGCGTGAGGACGCCGCCGAGCAGGGCGCCGACGGTGAGACCACTGGCCCCGGCACCGCCCCACACGGCGAGGGCCCGATTCCGCCGCGGTCCTTCGGCGAAGAG
This sequence comes from Actinoallomurus acaciae, assembly GCF_042429965.1. Classification (NCBI taxonomy): domain Bacteria; kingdom Bacillati; phylum Actinomycetota; class Actinomycetes; order Streptosporangiales; family Thermomonosporaceae; genus Actinoallomurus; species Actinoallomurus acaciae. Next base: position 7,860 of record NZ_JBHLZP010000190.1, on the reverse strand, counting down.
CGTGTTGATCAGCGAGAGGGTCGAGGGCAGCAGGAGCGCTCCGCCGATGCCCTGGGCCGCGCGGGCGACCACGAGGACCGCCGGCGCCCCCGCGAGCCCGCCGGCGAGTGAGGACACGGCGTAGATCGTGAGGGCGAGCACGAACATCCGGCGGCGGCCGAGCAGGTCGGCCGCGCGCCCGCCCAGAAGCAGGAACCCTCCCGCGCATACGACGTAGGCGCTGACGACCCACTGCTGGGTCTGGCCCGAAAGGCCCAGGTCGGCGCCGATGTCCGGCAGCGCGACGAACACGATGTTGAGATCGAGCGAGAAGATCAGTTGCGCCAGCGCCAGCAGGGCCAGACTCCAGCCCGGCCGCGTGCGGCCACGCGAATCCTCGTCCGACGGCAAAGACGTCTCGGTCATCCGTCACCCCTTCAGTACGACTGTACGCATATGCACGTACAGTACGTATATGCGTCAACTGACGTAATGTGCGGGTATTCGGCGAAGTCGTCGCCCAGCCGGTGGCGGACAGACGACGAGGGTGCACAAGGGGGTACCGCAGTACCGGCACCGCTCATCCGGACCATCGATCGGCGTCGCTGTTCGGCAGTCATCGGCCGGGTATCACCGTGCGGCCATCGGCGCGGACCCACGCGATCGGAGTCTGATCTGCTGGTGCGCTGCAAGCCCGGCCGGGTCGTTTCTCCCGGCCGGCCGACGAGATCACACTGGTCTGGAGATCATGCCGGGACTGACCCTCCGTTGAGGCGGCGAGCCTAGCGGGGTCGGCGTGCGAGCAGCGGCACGAACAAGACCAGGGCGGCGGCCTGCGTGGCCAGGGTGAAGAGGGCGACGGCGGCGATGGAGTGGCCGTACAGGGCGCCGATGAGGGTGGAGCCGACCAGCCAGGCCAGGCCGTAGACGGCGGTGAAGACGCCGTAGGCGGCGCCGCGGCGGGTGGCGGGGACCAGGTCGGCGACGGCGGCGCGGAGGGTGGATTCGTGGATGCCCATCGCCGCGCCCCACACGATCGCTCCCAGCCACACCAGCGCGGGGTCGGTGGTGAAAGACAGGAAGGGCACGGCGGCCGTCAGGGGCAGGGCGATGACCAGGCCGCGTAGGCCGAAGCGATCGTACAGACATCCGGAGGCGAGGGCCGCGAGGGCGGCGGCGCCCATCGCGGCGGCGTAGGTGATGGGGATCAGATCGTCGGCCAGCACATGGCGGGTCTGGAGATGGTAGGAGAGCACGCCGAAGGTGGCGGACCCGGCCATCGAGACGGCGGTGAACGTCGCGTACAGCCAGAACCGGACCGGCAACCGTCCCTCGGCGGTGGCGGAGGCGCTGCCCGGGTCGAGGTGCACTGCCTCGTAGGCGGCGGGCCTGGGGACCGCCCGCCGCAGCCAAGTCAGGGTCAGCAGGGCCACTGCGCCGGGCACGGCCAGGACGGCGAACCCGAGCCGGTATCCCGAGGCGGCGATCATCGCGGCGACCAGCAGGGGTCCGAGCAGGGCGCCGGACTGGTCCAGCGACTCGTGCAGGGCGAACGCCTTGCCGCGGCCGGTGGTGGTACTGGCCTGGGCGAGCATGGTGTCCCGGGCCGGGGTGCGCACCGCCTTGCCGAATCGCTCAGTGACCACCAGAGCGGCAGCCGGCCATAGCGCGCTGGTGAGCGCCATGAGCGGCACGGCGACCACCGTCATCGTGTACCCGGCGATCGACAGCCCCCAGTGCCGCCCGGTGCGGTCCGAAAGGCGCCCGGTGAACAGGCGGAAGACCAAGGCGACCGCCTCGCCGAAGCCGGTGACGAAGCCGACCACGGTGGCCGAGGCGCCCAGCGTGGCCAGATACGGGCCGGTGATCGCACGGGCGCCCTCGTAGACGAAGTCCGCCAGCATGCTGACCACGCCGAAGGCCAGCACGAACCGGATGGGAGCGAGCTGGTTCGGCCCTGCCGAGGTCGTCGCTCTCTGGCCTGTTCTATCGACCGTCATATTCTGAGAATAACGGTCGTTATATCAGCGTGTGCGAGTCAGGGCCGGTCCAGCTCCGCGGCGTAGATCCGCTCGGCGAAAGCCTCCAACGCAGTCGTGCACTCCGCCAGGGCCTGCTCTGCCTCGTCGCGGCGGGCGGCGCCGAGCCGATCGCGTGCGCGGACCTTGTCGTACCAGGTCTTGAGCTTGGCCAGGTCTTCGTCGTTCTCCTCCAGCTCGGCGTAGGTGAAGTGCTCTGCGGCCGTCTCGTCGGCGATCTCCTGCAAAAAGTCCTGGCAACGGGCGATCACCTCGGTGTACTCCTCATCCCGGGCCGCGTTGAACGCCGCGATCACTTCGTCCTGCCCGGCCAGTGCCTCAGCCTTCAGCACCTGGGCCGAGCCGCCCATCTCACCGATGTCGTTGCGCAGCACCCGCAGCGCCCGCTCACCCTCCACCGAGGCAGGCAACACCGCCACCGAGTTCTGCAGGTACACCGCCCCCAGGGCCTTCAGCCGCCGCCACACCCCCGCCCGCAGCCGGGTCGGCTCGGTGGGAATCCGGTACACCAGCAGCAGCCATTCGATCGCATCCGCCATACCTGCCAGTCTTCCCGGTCACCGTTATCCTCCGTGCCGAGTGCGCCGGTCGCGAAGGGAGGCGGCAGATGTTCGCCAGTACGCGTACGTACACTCGACAGGTGATCCCTCAGCACCCCGAGCTCCATCAGATCCGGCTGGAGAACGTCCTCACGGCCTTGGGGAACCCGCTGCGGCTGAAGATCGTCCGCGCACTGGCCGCAGGAGGGGAGCAGTCCTGCGGGGCGATCCTGGAGGGCGTGTCCAAGTCGACGCTCACGCGCCACTGGAAGGTCCTGCGCGACAGCGGGATCATCTGGCAGCGCCCCTACGGCCGGGAGAACCTGCTGTCCCTGCGCCACGACGACCTCGATGCCCGCTTCCCGGGCCTTCTCGACGCCCTGCTGGCCGCCGCCGAGATCAACGCCGCGGACGCCGAGTTCTAAGCTGCCGGGGTGTCCCTGTTCTTCCGGCGGTTCGCGGTGCCGGTCGTCTTCGTCGCCGTGTTGTGCGCCGTCTCCGCGGTGTACACCTACGCGCTGCGGCCGGCCGGGCAGCGGTCGCTGGTGGCAGCGACCGCGACCAACCTCGCGAACCTCCGGTCGGACCCCATCGGCGCGCTCGTCGCGTCGGCGTTCGTCTCCGAGAGCGGGCCGTGGGTGTGGCCGGCCTTCGCGGTCGTGGGGCTGTTCCCCTTGGTCCACCGCTTCGGCAACCTGCGTGCGCTGCTGCTCGTCGGGGCGGCGCACGTCATCGGCACGCTGGTCAGCGAGGGGGTGCTGGCGTGGCGCATCTCGACCGGCGCGGAACCGGCGTCGCTGCGCCTCCTCGACGACGTCGGCCCGTCGTACGTGATCACCGCCGCGCTGCTCGGCACGCTCCTGTACGGTTCCGCGTCGACCGCCGGGGCCTGGCGGGTGTTCGCGGCGAGCGGCTGGTGGCGGCTCGCCGCGGCCGTGGCCCTGGGCGCGCTCGCGCCCTACATCTTCGCGGGGCTGGGCCGGCTCGACGTCGCGGCGGTCGGCCACGTCGTCGCGATGGTCACCGGCGCGGTCGTCGGACTCCTCCTCCCGCGCCCGCCGGCTCAGCTGATCGCTACGGAGCGGGCGTCTCCTCGTCGAGGGCTGCCAGACGCTCGGTGAGGTCGTCGGCGAACCGGCCGAGAAGACGGCCGAAGTCCTGCCGGTCCTGGGCGGGCCAGCCGGCGAGGACGTCGGTGAACAGGCCGAGGACGGTCCGCAGGTAGCGCTCGGCCGCCGCCGTTCCCTCCGGGGTCAGCTCGATCAGACGGGCCCGCTGGTCGTCCGGGTCGGTGGCACGGCGTGCCAGCCCCCGCCGCTCCAGCTCGTTCATCTGCCGGGTGACGTGGGGGCCGACGACCTGCATGCGTTCGGCGATCTCGCCGACCCGCAGCGGCCGGGCGGTCATCTTCAGCGTGACCAGCACCGACATCGCCGGCCGGTCCAGGTCGAGGCCGACCTGCTCCATGGCCCGTGCGACCAGGCCACTGCGGTTGAGCACGTTGCCGAGCTGTGTCAGGCGCGGGAACACGGCCATGAGGTCGAGGTCGGGGCCGTCGTCGCCGGCGGATCGGGTGGTGTCCATCACATCCTCAATTAAATACCTAAGTTAGGTATATAGTTGCGTCAGGTGTCGCGGTGGCCGACGGTTCACCGCGCCACCAATAAGGATACCTAAGGTAGCTATATAGTCGTCCTCTCCTCACGGGACGGCTGGACAGGAGCACACAATGAGCCGTTCACCGCGAGGCACGGTCCTCATCTCCGGTGCAAGCATCGCAGGCCCCGCGCTCGCCTTCTGGCTCGACCGGTACGGATTCCAGGTCACGGTCGTGGAGAAGGCGAAGGCGCTGCGCGGCGGCGGTTACCCCATCGACATCCGCGGCACCGCGCTGGAGGTCGTCCGGCGCATGGGCCTGCTCCCGCAGCTCCGGGCCGCCCACGTCGCCACCCAGAAGCTCACCTTTCTCGACTCCGGCGGCGGCCTGATCGCCTCCCTCCGGCCCGAGGTGCTCATCGGCGGCGTCGAAGGCCGCGACCTGGAGGTACGCCGCGGGGATCTCGCCGAGATCCTCTACCACGCCGTCCGCGACGACGTGGAGTTCCTCTTCAACGACTCAATCGCCACGCTCGACGACCACGAGGGCGGCGTGGACGTGACCTTCCAGGGCGGAGCCCGGCGCACCTTCGACCTCGTCGTCGGCGCCGACGGCCTGCACTCCAACACCAGAGGTCTCATCTTCGGGCCCGAGAAGCAGTTCCACCGCTACCTCGGCTACTGCTTCGCCGGGTTCACCATGCGCAACGACTTCGGCCTGTCCCACGAGGGCCTCCTGTGGAGCGTCCCGGGCCGGGGCGCGGCCCTCTACGCCGTCGGCGACGGCGACGAGCTGCACGGCTTCTTGAGCTTCACCCGCTCCGAGCCCCCCTTCGACGCCTTCCGGGACCCCGCCGCGCAGCGCGAGCTGGTCGCCTCGATCTTCGCCGGCGACGAGTGGGAGATCCCGCGCATGACCGCGGCCATGCGTACCGCCGACGACCTGTTCTTCGACGTCGTCAGCCAGATCCACATGCCCCGATGGTCCGCCGGGCGGGTCGCGCTCGTCGGCGACGCCGCCTACGCGCCCTCGTTCCTCACCGGGCAGGGATCGAGCATCGCGCTGGTCGGGGCGTACGTGCTCGCCGGCCAGCTCGCCACCAGGCCCGGCCACGCGGCGGCGTTCGGCGCGTACGAGGACGGCGTACGCGAGTTCGTGGAGATGAACCAGGCGCTCGTCGGCGAAGGCGACGCCGCCCTCTTTCCCGGCACCGCCGAGGCCCTGGCCCGGCGCAACGAGGCGCTGCGGGGGCTCACCTCTCTGCCCGCCGGCACCGACCGCCCCCAGTACTCGGCGCTCACCCTGCCCACCTTCGCCGCGGCGATGTGACGCGGGGCGGGTCACCCATCAGTGGCCTCGAACGGCAGGCGCGACAGACCGGACGTCATGTACGTTCTTGGCGTGGATCGCCAGATTCCCGACTCGCGCCGGGCCGCCCATCGATGACGGCCACGCGCACGCAGGTCGCGGTCGTGGGCGCCGGTCCGGCCGGGCTCACGGTGGCCAACCTCCTGCGCGCCGCCGGGATCGACTGCGTGCTCATCGAGGAGCGGAGCCGCGCCTTCATCGAACAGCGGCCACGGGCCGGGTTCATCGAGGAGTGGGCGGTGCGCGCGCTCGAACGCCACGGCCTCGCCGACCGGCTGCTCCAGAGGGCGCAGACGCAGGACACCTTCGAGTTCCGCGTCGACGGGGTGCGGCACATCGTGCGGTACGGCGAACTGTCCGGCCAACGCCATTTCGTCTACCCGCAGCAGAACCTGGTCACGGACCTGGTCGCGCACTACGCCGACGGCGGCGGCGACGCCCGGTTCGAGGTGCGGAACGTACGGCTGCACGACCTGGAGACCGAGCGGCCCGCGGTGACGTACGAGGACGAGGACGGGCGGCCGTACCGGATCGAGTGCGACTTCGTGGCGGGCTGCGACGGCGCCCGGGGAGTCTCGCGGGGGCACCTCGCCGCGGCCGGGCGGTTCTTCGCCTCGCACGACTACGGCATCGGGTGGCTCGCCCTGCTGGCCGAGGCGCCGCCGTCCGGGCCGGGGGTCATCTTCGGCATCCACGAGCGGGGGTTCGCCGCCCACATGGCGCGCAGCCCGCAGGTCACGCGCTTCTACCTCCAGTGCCCGCCCGGCGATCGGGAGGAGAACTGGCCCGAGGAACGCGTGCACGAGGAGCTGCGGAGCCGGCTGACCATCCCGGACGGCGAGATCCGCCTCGGCCCGCTGATCGAGCGGCGCGTGCTGGAGATGCGCAACTACGTCGTGGAGCCCATGTCGTACGGCCGCCTCCATCTGGCGGGGGAGTCGGCCCACCTCGTCGCGCCCATCGCGGCCAAGGGCATGAACCTCGCCCTGCACGACGCGCTGCTGCTCGCCACCGCCATCGTCGCGCACTACGACGGCGACGACACGAAGCTGGCCGGCTACTCGGATGCCTGCCTGCGCCGGGTGTGGCAGTACCAGGAGTTCTCCCAGTGGCTCTCGGAGATCTTCCACGGGTACGGCGCGGGCTCGCCGGCCAACCTGTTCCACACGCGCCTGGCGCAGGCGCGTCTGCGGCGGCTGCTGAAGTCGAAGGCGGCCGCGACGGCGTTCGCGGACATGTACGTCGGCAAGCACGCCGACTTCTGAGGTAAGCGTCGCCGCGCGCCCGGGAGAACCGGTCGCCGGGGCGGGGCGGCGAGTCTGGGGCGGATGAACCGCGCCCCGACGATCGACGCCGCGCTGGTCCGGCGGCTCGTACGGGCGCAGTTTCCCCGGTGGGCAGGCCTGCCCGTACGCCGGGTGGCCCACGACGGCTGGGACAACCGTACGTTCCGTCTCGGCGACACGATGACCGTGCGGCTGCCCAGCGCCGAGGGGCATGCCGCAGGTCGACAAGGAGCACACCTGGCTGCCGAGGCTGGCGCCGCAGCTGCCGCTGCCGAATCCCCGTCCCTCTGGCCCGGGGGTGCCCGCCGAGGGATACCCGTTCCCCTGGTCCGTCCGTGAGTGGATCGACGGCGACACCGCGTCGGCGACCCGGTCGTCTTCGCCACCGACGTCGCCGCGTTCCTCACCGCCCTGCGGAAGGCCGACCCCACGGGCGGGCCGCCCGCCGGCCGGCACAACTTCTTTCGCGGCGGGCCGCCAGGCACCTACGACGCGGAGACCCGCGAGGCGATCGACGCGTTGAAGGACCGGATACCGGCCGGCACGGTGACGGAGATCTGGGAGACGGCGTTGCGCTCCGGCCGGGCGGAGCGCCCGGTCTGGTTCCACGGCGACGTGGCCACCGGCAACCTGCTGGTCAGAGACGGCAGGCTGGCCGCGGTCATCGACTTCGGCACCTCGGGCGTCGGCGACCCGGCCTGTGACGTGGCGATCGCGTGGAAACTGCCGACGGTCGAGAGCCGCCAGGCGTTCCGCGAGGCACTGGCGGTCGACCCGGCGACGCGGGCGCGCGGCCGGGGGCGGGCCCTGTGGAAGGCGTTGATCACACTGGCCGGAGCCGACGACCCGAACCGGCTCGCCACCGAACGGCAGACACTCCAGACGATCCTCACCGAGTACGCACGACCGAGCGAGCCCGAGGCGGACGGAGGCCGCAGGACCTAAGGCGTGTTTCGAGGTCCCGCCCTCCGGGACGCTCCCCGCCCTCCCAGACACTCCCCGCCCTCCCAGACACTCCCCGCCCTCCCAGACACTCCCCGCCCTCCCAGGGG
>NZ_JBHLZP010000189.1:0-14665 GCF_042429965.1 Actinoallomurus acaciae | reverse complement strand
CGCGGCGGTCGGGCCGCGCCACCGGCGGTATCGCCGCCGCGAGCCGCCAGGCGCGCCGCCACGCCGGTGTGTCGAGCGCGCCGACCCAGGGGATGCCGGGGTTCAGGTCGATCACCCCGGCCTTCGCCGGCCGGTCCCGCGCCTGGTACGCGATCTCGGCCGGGACGCTCTGGGCGGCGATGTCGGCGACGTACGTGCCCGAGCCGTGCCGGCCCTCCAGCCAGCCCTCCGCGTAGAGCTGCTCGTACGCGGTGGTGACGACGGTGCGGCTGACACCGAGCGCGGAGGCGAGCGCGCGGCTGGAGGGCAGCCGTTCCCCCGCGCGCACACGCCCGTCGTTCATGGCCTCGCGGAGCTGGCGGCCGAGCTGGACGCTCAGCGGCTGCCCCGCGTCCCGCTCGACGACGACCGGCAGGTCGAACTGGTTCCGCGGCAAAGTGGCTTCTCTTTTCGACGTCTCAGTGGCCATTCTCCCCGGGCCACTTGGATCCTAACGTGGGCGTATGACCACTTCAGCGCCCCTTTCCAGCACCGAGCGCACCCGGATCCGGCGGCTGCCCGAACGCGCGGCGTCGGACCGTTCGGCCCTCGATGAGATCCTCGACGCCGGCCGGATCTGCCACCTCGGTGTGATCGTGGACGGGTCGCCCCGCGTCATCCCCACCGGCTACGGCCGGGACGGCGACACCCTCTACCTCCACGGCTCGACGGGCGCGACCAGTCTCCGTACCACCGAGGACGTCTGCGTCACCGTCACGCACCTGGACGCCCTCGTCCTCGCCCGGTCGCTGTTCCACCACTCGATCAACTATCGCAGCGCCGTGATCTTCGGCCGCCCCCGCACGGTCACCGACCTGGAGGAGAAGCTGACCGGCCTGCGCGCGCTGGTCGAGCAGCTGACGCCGGGCCGCTGGAACGTCGCCCGCCGGCCCACCCGCAAGGAGCTCGCCGCGACGTCCGTCCTGGCCCTGTCCCTGGAGGAGGCGTCGGTGAAGACGCGCCAGGGGTGGCCCGGGGACGACGAGGAGGACTACGCGCTGGACGTGTGGGCGGGACTCCTGCCGGCGGTCCAGTCGTTCGGACCTCCCGTGCCCGACCCGGAACTGCGGCCGGGCATCGCGTACGTGTGACGTGTCCCACACTCTTCGTCTCTAGGCCACCGGATCCGCGGTTCTCCTCACGCAAAGTGTCCTGGCAGGACTTATGGTGAAGGTCATGAACGACCGGCTGGTCTGGATCGACTGTGAAATGACCGGGCTCGATCTGCGGCATGACGCGCTGATCGAGATCGCGGCACTGGTGACCGACGGGGAGCTGAACATCCTCGACGAGGGCATCGACCTGGTGATCAAGCCTCCGGAGGAGGCCATACGCCAGATGTCCGACGTCGTGCGTGACATGCACACCACGTCGGGCCTGCTCGAAGAACTGCCTGCGGGGATCACGCTCGCGGAGGCCGAGACCAAGGTCCTCGACTACGTGCGCTCGCACGTGCCGGGGGTGAAGAAGGCCCCGCTCTGCGGCAACTCGATCGCGACCGACCGGTCCTTCCTCGCCCGCGACATGCCGGCGCTGGACGCCCACCTGCACTACCGCATGGTCGACGTCTCCTCGATCAAGGAACTGGCCCGCCGCTGGTACCCCCGGGCGTACTTCGCCAGCCCGGCGAAGAAGGGCGGCCACCGGGCCCTGGCGGACATCACCGAGAGCATCACGGAGCTGCGCTACTACCGTGCGGCCGTGTTCGTGCCCCACCCGGGCCCGGACTCGGAGACCGCGCGTGCCATCTCGGCGAAGATCGGTGACTGAGGACCCGCCGGGAACCGCTACACTGCTTCATGCCGCCTCGTGCGGCCACGGTGGGTGTAGCTCAGTCGGTAGAGCACCAGGTTGTGGTCCTGGGTGTCGGGGGTTCAAGTCCCCTCACTCACCCCATCTGCGGTACAAAGGCCAAGGGCCTGGTCATCGGCATCGACGACCAGGCCCTTCGGCGTAGCCGCCCGGCTATCGGAACGCGGCGCTGAAGCGCGCCGAGGTCACCCGGCGTCCGGCGTCAGCGCGTTCTGCGGGGAGTCGAGCCACACGGCCTGGCCCTCGCTCGAGACGGTCAGCCCGAACCGGTCCCGCCCCGGCCGGCCCCAGCCGTGCCACCGCCAGTACGCGGCCACGCACTCGTCCCACAGACGCCGCTCCCCGTACTGCTCCACCACGAACTCGTCGCGGCCCGGCACGTACTCGGCGACCGCCCACGAGCCGTCCGTACGGGCGTCCGGGCGTGTCTCCAGCAGCCACAGGGTCGCCTCGCCCGAGGCCTCGTCCTTGCCGAGGAACCGGCGCACGCCCGGGACGAGCGTCGCGATGGCGAGATCGGCGCCGGACCCGCCGTACGCGAGGACCCTCGGATCCAGGCGGCTTGTCGTCTTCGCCGCGTCATCCTCGTGATGCAGGAACGAGGCCTGCGGTCCGAACGGGTGCCGCTGGGCGCGCATCATCATGTACCCGGCCGACCCGACGAACCGGCCGATCGCCGTACCGTCATCGGCCACCTCGAGGCGGACCTTGTGCCCGTACCCGAACCCGGGGGTGTACGGGAACACGATCCGGCCGCCCGGCCGGCAGTGCTCCACCCACGGATACGGCACCGCGGAGACCGCGAACGCGACGTGGACGCGGTCGTAGGGCGCGTTGTCCGGGAACCCGAGTGCCCCGTCCCCGACGACGACACGCGGCGTCAGCCCGACGGCGGCGAGGTTCTTGCCCGCGACCTCCGCCAGCGCCGGGTCGACCTCCATCGTCGTGACGTTCTCCGCGCCCAGGCGATGCGACAGCAGGCCGGCGGTCCAGCCTGTTCCCGTACCGACCTCCAGCACCCGGTGGCCGCCCAGCGGGTCCAGCAGTTCGAGGAACTGGCAGACGACACCCGGCGCCGACGACGAGCTCGTGTACCGCTCCCCCGCACCGGTCGCGGGGTCACCGGCCCCGTCGTCGATCTGCGTGATGATGCTCGTGTCGGAGTAGACCGCCGACCACCACTCATCCGCCCGCGCCTCCCGATCGATCGGGTAAGCCGTACCGCCACCGGGGACATCCGGGACGGCCAGGGCCCGCGACGGCAGGAACAGGTGCCGGGGAACCGCCCGGAGCACGTCGCGCCACGTCTCGTCGGTCAGCGCGCCGTCGCGGCCCAGCGACTCGATGAGAGCCTCAACCCGGCGACCGGCGTGCTCGCCGCCGTCCTGCGGCGTCACTGACGCGCGCCGTCGCCGCTGTTGCCGTTCGTACGGTCGTTGCCGTGCCGGCCGTTTCCGCCTCCGCCGTTGCCGGCGTTCGCGCCGTCGCCGCTGGTGTCGCTGTCGGTGTTGTCATCCTCGTGCTTGCCACCCATGGCGCCCTCCGTGACGAGTCACTGTCAAGCACGGTAGCGGCGAAGCGTGATCGTCGGCTGTAGCCGCGCGGCCACGTCAGAGTGACGGCGCTCCGGGCGCTCTCGCAGCCGCGCCTGAGTCAGCGTGCGGCGCGTGGGCGGCCGTGACGGCGGCCGATCCGGATCCCGCCGAACACCAGGTCGGCCAGGAAGACCAAGATCCCGATGATCAGCAGGAAGAAGAGGCCTTTCACCACCCACCCCGCGATGCCGAGCCCCACCGCCACGAGGATGAGGGCCAGGAACAGCGCCATGTCACACCTCCCTACAGAGTTCTCTTTTCAGGACATACCCGCCGGATGACGTCCGTACGACCCGGGCGCGTACGACGTGACCGCCGGTCGGGGCCGTGCCCGTGCGGCAGGGTCCGCCCAATGGCCGGAGGCGGTGGCCTTTACCGCGACTTGGCGCGCTGTTTGAGCAGCTCAAGGAATGCTTTTGGGGTACCCGGTAAAGACGGTAGTAGTGCCCGGGACGAACACGCCTCATGACACAACAGGAAAATCCGGGCGGCCGGCCGGGAGAGGCAGGGAGGCTCATGACCACGCCTGGTCAGCGCAGCACATGGACCCGGCCGCGCGTCGCCGGTGACCTGCCGGGACCGTGTTCGGCGGAGCTGCTCACGCGGCAGAGCCGGCGGGAGTCGAACGCGCGGGTCTATCCGCGGCATCTGCCCATTGCCATCGCCGAGGCGCGCGGAAGCTTCATCCGTGATCTCGACGACAACGTCTTCATCGATTTCCTCTCCGGCGCCGGGGTGCTTTCGCTCGGGCACAATCACCCCGAGCTGGTCCGGGTCGTCACCGACCAGCTCGGCCGTCTCGCGCACGGCCTCGACTTCCCGACCCCCGCGAAGGACGCCTTCACCGAGGCCCAGCTGTCCATGCTCGCGCCCGGGCTGCGACACCGGATGAAGATCCATTTCTGCGGGCCGACGGGGGCCAACGCGGTCGAGGCGGCGGTGAAGCTCTGCAAGACCGCGACCGGTCGCGGCGACATCATCGCCTTCCAGGGCGGGTTCCACGGCGGCAGCCACGCCGCGATGGCGGTGTCCGGGGCGGTGGCGCAGAAGAAGCCGGTCCCCGGCGGGATGCCGGGCGTCCACTTCTACCCGTACTGCTCGTGTACCCGGTGTCCGATGGGCCTCGCGCCGGAGACCTGCACGACCAACTGCGCCGGCTACCTCGAGGAGTCCCTGCGGAACCCGTGGGGCGGTGTGCCGCCGCCCGCCGCCGTGATCATGGAGCTCGTCCAGGGCGAAGGCGGTGTCATACCCGCTCGCCGTGACTTCGTGCGGCGCGTGCGCGCGCTGACCCGGGACCTGGACATCCTGCTGGTGGTCGATGAGGTGCAGACCGGCTGCGGACGCACCGGGACCTGGTTCGCCTTCGAGCAGTACGACATCGAGCCCGACGTCATCATCGCGTCGAAGGCGCTGAGCGGAATCGGCATGCCGGTCGCGCTCATCCTGTACGACGAGCGGCTGGACACGTGGGCTCCGGGCGCGCACACCGGAACCTTCCGGGGCAACCAGCTGGCGTTCGCCGCCGGTACCGAGGCGATCCGCATCATCCGCCGTGACGACGTGCTGGCCAACGTCCGGCGCAGGGGCGAGCAGATCGACCACCTTCTGGAGGACCTGCGCAAGCATCCATGGGTACGCGACGTCCGCGGCCAGGGCCTGATGTGGGGTGTCGAACTCGCCGACCCGCGGGACGGCCGTCCCGCCGGCGCGCTGGCCCGCCGGGTGCGCACCCACGCGCTGCGGCACGGGTTGATCGTCGAGCTCGGCGGTCGCGACGACTGTGTCGTACGGATACTGCCGCCGCTCAACGTGACCGCCGAGGTGGTCGACATCGCCTGCTCGCTTCTCCTCCAGGCCCTGACGGAATGCCGTCCGGAGACGTGATCGATGAGGCGTAGACGGTTTCGCCACCGGTGCGGCGCGGCGATTCCGGCGGTGCGCGAGGCGGGCCGGACCCCCTCCGGCGTACCGCCGGCGACCTGGCGTCCGGGTCACGTCCTCGCCGGCGCCGGGTACGACTCCGCGACCCGCGGGCGGGACGGCGAACGGCTCGAGCAGTTGTTCGAGGACCGGTGCGACCGGCTGCGTGAGAGCGGGCACCGCGACCAGCTGGCCGTGGACGCCGGCGACGTCGTCCTCACCTACGACGAACTGGACGCGCGTGCCAACCGGCTCGCCCGTTACCTGAAGGCCCGTGGTGCCCGGCCCGGTGACCGGATCGGGCTGCTGTTCGACCGGCCCGCGCACTCCTACGCGGGTCTGCTGGCCGTGCTCAAGATGAACGCGGCGTACGTGCCGCTCGACGTCGGCTTCCCGCCCGACCGGCTCTCGTACATCGTCCGGGAGGCCGGGGTACGGCTCGTGCTCTCCCTGTCGCACCTGCGCGAACGCCTCCAGCGGGCCGAAGCGACGGTTGTCTGCCTCGACGAGGTCGCGGCCCTCATCGCCGCCACGGACGATCGTCGCCTCACGGACGCGGAGAAGGGAGAGTCGGCCGACGAGCTCTGCTACATCATCTACACCTCGGGCTCGTCCGGCCTGCCCAAGGGCGTCGCGATCCGGCACTCCGGCATCTGCAACTTCGTCCGGGTCGCGGCCGAGGTCTACGGGGTGACGGCGCAGGACCGCGTCTACCAGGGCATGACGATCGCCTTCGACTTCTCCGTCGAGGAGATCTGGGTGCCCTTGGCCGCCGGGGCGACCCTGGTCCCCCGGCCGGAGACGAACGCCCTCATCGGCGCCGAGCTGTGGGAGTTCCTCCATGAGAACGACGTCACCGCGCTCTGCTGCGTCCCGACACTGCTGGCGACCATCGGCGACGACCTGCCCAGGCTCCGCTTCCTGCTGGTGTCCGGCGAACCGTGCCCGCAGGAGCTCATCGCCCGATGGCACCGGCCCGGCCGCAGGTTCCTCAATGTCTACGGTCCGACGGAGGCCACGGTCACCGCGACGTGGACGGAGGTCCATCCCCGCCGGCCGGTCACCATCGGCGTTCCGCTGCCCACCTATGCCGTGGTCATCCTCGATCCGGGCGACGACAGCGCGCTGCCGCCCGGCGAGATCGGCGAGATCGGCATCGCGGGGGTCGGGCTGGCGACCGGTTACCTGAACCGCGCCGACCTCACGAACCGGGCGTTCATCCGGGACTTCCTCGGCATCGAGGACAACCCGTCCGGCCGGATCTACCGGACCGGGGATCTGGGCCGGGTCAACGACGACGGCGAGATCGAGTACCACGGCCGCATCGACACGCAGGTCAAGATCCGGGGCTACCGCGTGGAGCCGGCCGAGATCGAGTCGATCCTGTGGCGGCTGCCGGGCATCGCGCACGCGGTGGTGGACACGTTCGAGCCGGAGCCCGGCATCGTGGAACTGGTCGCGTACTACAGCTCACGCGACGGCGGCGCCGGCTCGGGCCGGACGGTGGACCGAGCCGACGTCCATGAGCACCTGCGCGACCGGCTGCCCGGCTACATGGTGCCGGCCTACCTCGAAGAGCTCGAGGCCTTCCCGATGCTGCCCAGCGGCAAGGTCGACCGGGCGAGGCTGCCCCGGCCGAAGGGCCCGCGCGGGGTCACCGCGGGGCGCGGGTACGTCGCCCCGGAGACCGGCACCGAGCAGGTCCTCGCCGACGCGCTCACCGGCGTCATGAACCTCGAACAGGTGTCGGTCGACAGCCATTTCTTCGACGACCTCGGCGCCGGTTCGCTGCTGATGGCGCGCTTCTGCGCCCGGGTCAGGGAGCGGCCGGACCTGCCGTCGGTGTCGATGAGGGACGTCTATGAGAATCCGACGATCAGGTCGCTGGCGTCGATCCTCGCGGCGGCGGCCCCTCGCTCCGCGAACCGGCCGACACCGGTGAGGGCGGCGCCGGCGCGCACGTCCGCGTATGTTCTGTGCGGCGTCCTGCAACTGCTCCTGTCCGCCGCGGCGGTCTTCCTGAGCGCGAACGTCCTCGTGACCGGCCTCGCATGGGCCTCCGCCGGCTCCGGAGTGATCCACCTCTACGAGCGGTTCGTGGTGTTCGGCTCCGTGACCTTCCTGTACCTGTGCGCCGTTCCCGTTCTGGCGAAATGGGTGCTGGTAGGCCGCTGGACGGCCCGGGAGATCCGCGTCTGGAGCCTCGCGTACGTCCGTTTCTGGGCGGTGAAGACCCTGATCCGGTCGAGTCCCATGGCGCTGTTCGCCGGATCGCCGCTCTACGTGCTGTACCTCCGGATGCTGGGGGCGAAGATCGGCCGAGGTGTCGTGATCTTCGCCAAGGCGCCGGTGTGCACCGACCTGATCACCGTCGGAGACGGCACGCTCATCCGGGCGAACTCCGCCGTGACCGGCTACCGGGTGGTCGGCGGCGTGATCCAGACCGGCCCGATCACCCTCGGGAAGAACGTGTTCGTCGGCGAGCGGACGGTGCTCGACATCAACACGGCCATGGGCGACGGGGCCCGGCTCGGACACGCCTCCTCCCTGCACGCGACCCAGGCCGTACCCGCGGGCGAACGGTGGGTCGGGTCTCCGGCCCGGCGGGCCGACGCGGACCACCTGACGGTGCCCCCCGCCCGATGCGGCACGCGGCGGAGGTTCACCTACGGTGCCGTGCAACTGGTCAACCTGCTGTTCGTCTTCGAACCACTGGGCGCCGGCATCGGGGCCGTCCTGCTCACGAGGCCCCCGCGGCCCGTTCGCCTCATCGAGGTCGGGTCCACGGCGGCGGGCGGCGCCGCGTTCTTCAGCACCGCCCTGACGGCGTCGGCGGTGCTGTTCGGCGGCGCCGTGCTCGGCGGGCTCATCGCCGCGTTCACCCTTCCCCGCCTGGTCCACCTCGTCATCAGACCGGGCAAGGTCTATCCCCTGTACGGCTTCCACTACGGGCTCCAGCGGGCGGTCGCCCGCTGGACGAACCTGAAGTTCTTCCACCGCCTCTTCGGCGACAGCTCGTACGTCGTCCACTACCTGCGCGCCCTCGGATACCGCTTCTCCCGCCCGATCGTGCAGACGGGAACGAACTTCGGTTCCGAGCTGCACCACCAGTCGCCCTTCCTGACCACGATCGGTGCGGGGACGATGGTCTCGGACTCCCTGTGGATCATGAACGCCGACTTCTCGAGCACGTCCTTCCGCGTGTCCCGGGTGTCGATCGGGGCGCACAGCTATCTCGGGAACAACATCGCCTATCCGGCGGGCGCCAGGGTCGGCGACAACGTGCTGCTCGGCACGAAGGTGGCGGTCCCCGTCGACGGGGAGCTCCGGGAGAACGTCGGGCTGCTCGGCTCACCGTGCTTCGAGATTCCCCGCTCGGTGCGGATCGACCGCGGCGTCGACCTCCCGAAGGACCCGGACGAACTGCGGCGCCGCCTCGCCGCGAAGAACCGCTACAACGCCGTCTCCATGGGACTCTTCCTGCTGGTGCGCTGGTTCGAGTTCTTCGCGCTGACCATCGTCGCCGCCGCCACAGAGGAGGCCCGCTCCGGTCTCGCGGCCACGATGATCGTGGTGGGTCTCCTTTTCACCCTGCTTTTTCGGATCGGTCTCGGCGTCCTGGTCGAACGCGCCGTCACGAGATTCCATCCGCTGGAGCCGCGAGTGTGCTCGATCTCCGATCCCTACTTCTGGTTCATCGAGCGCCTGTGGAAGCTGCTCACGCCGATGAAGGTGCTCAACGGCACCCCCTTCAAGGGCGTGATCTGGCGGCTGCTGGGCGTCCGGATCGGCCGCAGGGTCTTCGACGACGGCTGCAGCATGCCGGACAGGACACTCGTCACCATCGGGGACGACTGCGCGCTGGGCGCGGGCAGCGTGATCCAGTGCCACTCGCTGGAGGAGGGCGTCTTCAAGTCCGACCGCACCACGATCGGCGCCGGATGCACCCTCGGGGCCGAAGCCTTCGTCCACTACGGCGTGACCATGGGCGACGGCGCGGTGCTCGACGCCGACTCCTTCCTCATGAAGGGCGAGGAGGTGCCGCCGCACGCACGATGGCGGGGGAACCCGGCCAGGGAGCGAGAGCCCTCGCCGCCGATGGTGCGGCCGGGCCACCGGTGAGACGGACACTCGCGTGTGGCAGCGTGGAGGACGCGTCGAAAAGATCATCGCCGGGGCCGCGCCCCGCGTCGAGGAGGAGAGACCATGTCAAAACCGCCGCTCCCCGAGTCCGCGGTCGCCATGCTCAAGAAGGCCAACCCGGCGGTCATCGCCACGCTGCGGTCCGACGGGCAGCCGGTGTCGACGGCCACCTGGTACCTCTGGGACGACGGCCGGGTGCTGATCAACATGGACGAGGGCCGCAAGCGACTCGACCACATCCGGGGCGATGACCGGGTCTCGCTGACGGTCCTCGACGGCGACGACTGGTACACCCACGTCACCCTGATCGGTCACGTCGCCGAGATGCGCGACGACGAGACGCTCGCCGACATCGACCGGCTGTCCCGGCAGTACACGGGCCGCCCGTACTCGCAGCGCGACCGCGGCCGGATCAGCGCCTGGATCGAGATCGACCGCTGGCACGGCTGGGGCGGCTTCCGGGACAGCGACCAGGCCGCCGGCTGACGGCGGCCCTCCGTACGCCGTCGGGCCCGGTCCTGCACCGGAGGCTGGGCGTGGTCCTCCCGGAACGGCACATGCCGCCGAGCGGGAGATCGTACGGCTGTGCGTGGTCAACGGCTCACCGCTGGTGATCTTCCCCCGGGAGATGGCGCCCCTGGATCGCCGCCTTCGCCGAGGCCGCACTCGATGGCCTGCGAGCGGGCGGCCCCACCTGACCTCGGCGAGATCACGCGTGGTGGTCCACGGCCCGTTCGGGCGTGCGCGGCGGGACCGTGGTGACGGCGTATCCGCTGAGGCGGAGCAGCAGGGGCGTCAGGACGAACAGGGCGGCGGCCAGGGCCGCGACGGCGATCATGGCCCCGCGCAGCCCCGCGGCGTCGGCCCACGCGCCGACGTAGACCGGGCCGAGGAGGAAGCCGAGGTAGGAGACGGTGCTGACGATGGACGTCGCACGGCCCCGGTAGGTCTCCTCGACGTTGCGCGAGACGATGCCGAGGAGCGTGGGGAAGAGCACGGCGGTTCCGGCGCCGGCCAGTACGAGCCCCAGCGCGGCGACGACCATGGTCGGGGCGGCCGCGATGACGAGCGCGCCGCCGGCGGCGGCCAGCGCTCCGGCCAGGATGACCGACCGGGCATGGGCGGTCTTCAGACCCCCGATCGAGAACCGCGTGATCGCGACGGTTCCCGCGAAGACGGCGGGCGCCACGGTCGTGAGCGACGCTCCGGCGTGCAGTTCGTTCTGGGCGAAGACCGCGCTCCAGCTCTGGTGGGCGTTCTCGCTCGCGAACGCGAGTGTCCCCAGCACGCCGACGAGCAGAAGCGGGGCGAGGCGGATCCGGGCGGACGACGGCGTCCCGTCCACCGCGGCCTCCTCGTCGTCCGTGGTGGCGACGGCGCTGCGCGAGATCGCCGCGAGCATGGCGGCCCCGGCGACCAGGCAGAGAACCGCCACGGCGATGAAGGGTACGGCGAGCGGCCAGGACGCGGCGGAGGCGAGCCCCGCGCCGAGGCTGGTGAGGACGACGAAGGTGGAGAAGACGCCGTGAACGCGGGTGATGACCGGCCGTCCGGCGTTCTTCTCGGCGCGTCCCGCCACCGCGTTCATCGTCACGTCGGCCGCGCCGCTGGACGCGCCCGCGACACCGAGGCCGACGCACAGGCTCGGCAGGTTCACCGCGGTCAGGGCCAGGCCGGCGCCGACCACGCCGAGCAGGCCGATCGCGCCGGCGGCGATCTTCACTCCCCAGCGATCGAGCGCCCGGCCGGCCAGCAACATCGCCGGAAGCGCGCCGGCGCCCACGAACAGGAGGGCGAGGCCGAGCCGGCCGTCGCTGACGTCGGCCTGGCGCTGCACTCGGGGCACCGAGGCACCCCACACCCCCCAGAACGAACCAAAGGCGGCGAAGGCGACGAACGCGGAGGCGACCAGGTTGCGGGACGAGTTGATGGAGGCTCCTTCTGGACCTGCTCGGCACTGCGCCGCGATCTTCGCAGGGCGGTCCGGCCTTCGCAAGGCGTATCGGGACCACGCGTCGACGAAGGTGCTCGGGGACGGCTCGGCGCCTCGGCGACATGACGCCCGCCCGCGCGGACCGGACCCGGCATCGACGCCGGATCCGGTGCCGGGCCCCGTACGGTCAACCGGTCCGGTGGCGTCCCGCTATGCCTCGGGGCGGCCATCCGGCAGTGCCGCGACGACGTCGATCTCGACGAGGATGTTCGCGAGGTCGGAGCCGACCGTCGTGCGCACCGGGTAGGGCTTCGGCAGGATCGACTCGTACGTGGCGTTGAAGCCCGCGAAGTCGCGGTGGAGATGCTGGAGGTGGACCGTGGCCTTGACCACATCGGCCAGCGTCAGGCCCCGCTCGACCAGGACCGCCTCGACGTTCCGGATGACCTGCGCGGTCTGTTCCTCGATCGTGTCGGCGACCGCCCCGGTGCGTGGATCCTGCGGGCCGAAGCCCGCGGTGTAGAGGAACCCGTTCGCGACGATGCCCTGCGAGTAGGCGCCGGCCGGACGCGGAGCGTCCTCGGTCCGTACTTCCTGTCGAGTCATCGATACTCCTTCAGCTCGTGGGCTCGGTCAGCAGGTCCGCCGCCGCGCGCACCGGGTACAGGCACGCCACCGAGTGCCCCGGCACGTCGTCGTCGACGAGCGGCGGCCGGGTCCGGGCGCATTCGTCGCGGGCGACCGGGCAGCGTGTGCGGAAGACGCACCCGGACGGAGGATCGGCGGGTGACGGCGCCTCACCGTGGAGGACGATGCGGCGGCGTTCCCGCTCGGCCTTCGGGTCCGCGATCGGCGCCGCCGACAGCAGGGAGTGCGAGTACGGGTGCCGCGGGTTGGTGAAGAGCTCCTCGGTGCCGGCCAGCTCGACGATGCGGCCGAGGTTCATCACCGCCACCCGGTCGGCCATCTGGCGCATCATCGACAGATCGTGGGAGACGTACACGTAGGTCAGGCCGCGCTCGCGCTGCAGCCGCCTCAGCAGGTTGGTGATCTGGGCCTGGATGGACACGTCCAGGGCGCTGGTCGGCTCGTCGCAGATCACGAGTTTCGGCTCCAGGGCCAGCGCGCGGGCGATGCCGATCCGCTGCCGCTGTCCCCCGGAGAACTCGTGCGGGTACCGGTCCTGGACCGAGGCGTCCAGGCCGACGGCGTCCAGCAGCTCCGCCACGCGCTCTCGGGCGGCGGCGCGCCCGCGCCGGCCCCGCGGCACCTTGTGATGGGTGATCAACGGTTCGGCGACGATCTCCCCGACGCGCATCCTCGGGTTCAGGCTCGCGTACGGGTCCTGGAGGACGACCTGGAGGTCCTGGCGTACCGACAGCATCTCGCGCTGCGACAACGTCAACAGGTCCCGCCCGGCGAACCGGATCTCACCGGCGGTCGCGTCGACGAGACGGAGGATCAGCCGGGCGAGCGTCGTCTTGCCGCACCCGGACTCGCCGACCAGCCCGAGCGTCTCGCCCGGGTAGACGTCCAGGGACACGTCGTCGACGGCGAGGACCGTCGATCCCGGATGCCCCATGCCGCGTCCCGCGAACTCCTTGCGAACGCCTCGCAACGACAGCAGCGGCTCGTCCCGCACACTCACGTTCCGCTCACCCGCCTTTCTCTGCTCGCTCCCGGGACCTCGGTCAGGACGCAGGCCGCCGCGTGCCCCGGCGCCTTCTCCTCCAGGGCGGGCACGGTGCTCGCGCACTCCGGCAGGGCGAACCCGCAGCGCGGGTGGAACGCACAGCCGGACGGCAGGTCCAGCAGGTTGGGCGGCGCCCCGCGGATCGGGTCGAGGGCCGCGCCACCGGGGACGTCGGGCCGGGGCATCGACTCCAGCAGCGCCTTCGTGTAGGGCATCCGCGGGCGCTCGAACAGGTCGTCGGCGCCGGCCGCCTCCACGGGCCGCCCGGCGTACATGACCAGGACCTGGTCGGCGACCTGCGCGACGACGCCCAGGTCGTGGGTGATCAGGACGATCGCCATCCCGAACCGGTCCTGCAGGTCGGCCATCAGCTCCATGATCTGCGCCTGCACGGTGACGTCGAGCGCGGTCGTGGGCTCGTCGGCGATCAGGAGCTTCGGCCGGCAGGCGAGCGCCATCGCGATCATGACGCGCTGCCGCATGCCGCCGGAGAGCTGGTGCGGGTACTGGCCCGCGCGCGCCTCCGGGTGGGCGATGCCGACTTCGCGGAGCGCCTCGACCGCACGGGCGCGCGCCTCGCCGCGCGGCAGCGACCGGTGCCGGCGCAGCGACTCGACGATCTGCGCGCCGACGGTCTTGACCGGGTTGAGGCTGGTCATCGGGTCCTGGAAGATCATCGCGATCTCGTTGCCGCGGACCCGGCGCATCTCGCGCTCTGGCAGGGTCAGCAGGTCGCGGCCGCCGGCGATGATCTGACCGCCGGTGTACACGCACGGCGGGGTGGGGTGCAGTCGCAGGATCGACAGGGCGGTGGCGGTCTTGCCGCTGCCGGACTCCCCCACGACCGCGAGCGTCTGCCCCTGCTCGACCGAGAACGACACTCCGTTGACGGCGCGGACCGTCCCGGTGTCCAGGCGGAACTCCGCGTGCAGGTCATTGACCTCGAGTACCGGCACGGCGGTCACCCTTCCCGTGTACAGGCCAGCAGGCGGCGGGCGATTCCCTCATAGACGTCGACGGCGTCCACGAGCTCGTCGAGCGGCACCGACTCGTCGGGCCGATGGGCCTGCGACAGGCTTCCCGGGCCGCAGATCACCGTCGGAATGCCGACGCCGACGAGCTTGCTCATGTCGCAGCCGGCGTTGAAGCCGGTCGCCCGGTCCGCGGGCCGTCCCGCGTCCCCGAGCGCGGCGAGCGCGGCGCCCACCACGGGCTCGTCGGCCGCGGTCGCGGACGGCACGGTCGCCACGACGACCTCCGGCTCGGCCACGTCCATGCCCGGTCTGGCGGTGCGCAGGTCGTCCAGCATCGCCGCGAGCCGCCGGTCGCAGTCCTCGTGCGTCTCGCCGGGGACGAGCCGCCGGTCGACGATGAGCGTCGCCTCGTCCGGCACGGTGTTCTGCAGGGCGCCGCCGGACAGGATCGTCACGGTCATCGTGGCCGGGCCGAGCGCCTCGTGCGGGAAGGCGGCGAGCCGCTCGGTCTCCGCACTGAGAAACGGCTGGATCGCCACACGGCCGGGAAAAC
>NZ_JBHLZP010000188.1:0-14671 GCF_042429965.1 Actinoallomurus acaciae | reverse complement strand
CGACCACGACGGGGCAGTGGGCGTACGAGGGCAGGTGGACCGCGGACGATCCCGCCTCCAGCCCGGGGAAGGCGTCCGCCCCCTGGCTGCCGATCACCGCGAGCGAGGCGTGCTTGGACTGGTTGACCAGCATCGCCGGCGCCGGCCCGGCGGCGAGCCGGCCGCGCACCGGCGTGCGCGGGGACGTCTCCCGGGCGAGGAGGACGCCCCGGTCCAGCGTGTGCTGGGCCATCTTGCGCACCGTGTCCACCGCCTCGGGGCCGGACGGCGGGACCGGGTACGGCCAGTGCCACGCGTGGCACACGGTCAGCGGCATGCGGCGCAGGCGCGCCTCGTCGACGGCCCAGCGCAGGGCGCGCTCACTCGCCGCGGACCCGTCGTAGCCGACCAGCACGTACGACCCGTCGAACCGGTCCATATCGCCCCTCCCCCTCAAGCGTGGCGATGGCCGCGACATGCCAGAAGAGGCCGAAGGTCCCGCACGACCGGCCCGCCCGGCCCTCTCCCGTGCTCACCGGCCGCACGGTTACCATCACACCCGGTAGGGGCATGTCAGGGGCCAAAGCCCGCGGCCCGCAGGACCCTCGGCCGAGCTCATGGGGGACCAGCGCCCCCTCCCGAGAAGGGGTCGAACCGCCTAGTCTGCGGAATAAAGGCCGTAACGGAGGTGTCTATGCGAACCTTCACGATCAAGCTGCTGGGCGTGATCCGTTACGTACGCCCCGATGGCAACCCGTTGCGCCGTCCGGTCGACCGCGCGCACGTCCGGACGATGATCGTTCTCGGCCTTCTCTTCGTGATCCTCGCGCCGCTCTCGGTGGTCGTGACCGCCCGGCTGGCCGGCGACGCGGGCCTGCGGGCCGAGCGCGCGCAGGCGCAGTCCCGGCACAAGGTGGAGGCCGTGGTCGTCGACACCTCTCCGACCGGGTCGCGCGGGGTGCTGGACGAGACGGTGCGCATCGGCTGGCACGACACGGCCGGCGCCTACCACACGGCCGTCGTCCCGGCGGCGGGCGGCGAGGCGATCGGCGCTCATCGCGCGATCTGGATCGACCACACCGGGGGGCTGACCACTCATCCGCGCAAGCACTCCCAGACGGTCGCCGACAGCGTCATGGCGGCGACGACCGCTCTCACGATGCTCGCGCTGCTGTTCTCGGCCGCTCGCATGCTCGTCGAGCATCGGCTGGACCGCCGCCGCCTGGAGCTGTGGGAACGCGAGTGGGCGGCCGTGGCGCCCCGCTGGACGGGCCTGCCCTGACCTGCTCGCCGGCGGGTGCGCCAGGGACCTTGGTCCTCCAGATCCCCGACGTTCGTATCACGGTGATCCGAGGAACGCCTCCTAACGTGAGGACACAGGCCGGCATCCGCCGGCCCGCACGGATGGCGAGGCCAGGCCATGACGATCCGGGTTTTCCTGCTCGACGACCACGAAGTGGTCCGCCGCGGTGTCGCCGCGCTGCTCGAGTCCGAATCCGACATCGAGATCGTCGGGGAGGCCGCCACCGCCGCGCACGCCATCGCCCGGATCCCCGCCGTACGGCCCGACGTCGCCGTCCTGGACGTACGGCTGCCCGATGGCGACGGGGTGAGCGTGTGCCGCGAGATCCGCTCCCGGCTGCCGGGCCTGGCCTGCCTGATGCTGACGTCGTTCTCCGACGAGGAGGCCCTGTTCGACGCGGTCATGGCCGGGGCCGCCGGGTACGTGCTGAAGCAGATCCACGGGTCGGACCTGATCTCGGCGGTCCGTACGGTCGCCTCCGGGCAGTCGCTGCTCGACCCGCACAGCACCGCGCAGATGCTGCACCGCCTGCGCGAACGCCAGACCCGCAAGGATCCGCTGTCCACCCTGTCCGACCAGGAACGCCAGATCCTCGAACTCATCGGCGAGGGCCTGACGAACCGTCAGATCGGCGAGCGGCTCTTCCTGGCCGAAAAGACCGTGAAGAACTACGTCTCGAACCTGTTCACCAAGCTCGACATGCGCCGCCGTACGCAGGCCGCGGCGTTCGTCGCCCAGCTCAAGGCCACCGGCGACCGGTCCCGGGACGAATGATCACAGCTCGCCCCGCGTCAGTTCGGTGACGGACCGGCGCACCACGTTCGTGTGGGCGATCCCCAGCCGCAGGATCATCTGCGGGTAGGCGTGGTCGCAGAACCGCGTGCGGATGAACTCCCGCAACTCCGGCAGCTCCAGTGCCTGGCCGTGGAAGGCGGCCGACACGTCGTACTCGGCGGCGCAGAGCAGGATCCGCTGGAGCGCCTGCCCGGCGCACAGCCGGTCGCCGTGCGTGTCGCCGTCGGTCAGCAGGACCGCCACGACGCCCGTCGCGTCCCGGTTCTCGCCGGCGGTCCCGCCCCATCCCTGGCCGCGTGCGAAGTCGCAGCCGGCGAAGTCCACCTCCAGGCGGGCCGACTCACGCGGGGAGGTCTCCTCCGGCGCGCCGCCGGGCGGCGGGGCCCAGCGGGCCACCTCCGCGACGTACGCCGGGTTCCGCCGCTGCACCTGCTCGGCGGCCTCGGTCAGGGCGGCGAGCGCGATCCGCGCCCGGGGATCGGCGACGATGCGCAGCGACACCTGCTCGCAGTAGGCGTGGGTGCGCAGGGCCTGGAGCAGGCCGATGGGCAGCCCGCCCGGCCGGAACCCGCCGGTGTGCGTGTGCCGGTGCCGGATCTGGGCGTACATCTGGCGCTCCTCGGCGGTGGCGGGCCGCTCCCCGCCCACGTCGACCTCGGCGATCAGATCGGGCCGGTCCGGGTCGGGCAGCATCCGCACCCGGGGTATCCGGCCGAGATCGCGCATGGCCAGGCGCAGGGTGTAGAGCGCCGCGCCGCAACTGATCATCGTCTCGCGGCCCTCCGGATCGGCCACCTCCAGCCGGCGTTCGGGGTCGGCGTGCAGGGTGACGGCCGAGCCGCGTGTGTCCAGGCGCCACGGCCGGGTGTCGTACACCGACGGCGCCCACACCGCGGCGTCGGCGAGATGGTGCGCGATCTCGTCGGCGCGCGGCGTCTTGACGGCATTCATGTACGCTCCTGCCCGCTCGTAGGTCTTCAGCGCACCATCCGGGCACCGGACCCGTGCAGAGACGAAGGTCCCGGTGAGCGGGGACCTGCGGCACGCCCGGCGGCCGCCGGGCGGAGACTCCGGGTCACCGGGCGGACTCTCCGCCGGCGGACGGCACGACGGCCAGCGGGCAGTGGGCGTGGTGCAGCAGACCGTGGCTGACCGAGCCGAGGATGAGGCCGGTGAACCCGCCGCGGCCCCGCGTGCCCACCACGAGAAGATCGCAGCGCGCGGACACCCCCGACAGGATCCGCACCGGGCGGCCGTAGACGACCTCGGTGACCACCTCGACGTCGGGGAACTTCTCCCGCCAGACCGTGAGCGCGTCGTTCAGCCGGCGCGTGTGCTCGGCGACGATCACATCGGCGTCGTAGACCAGCGGCGTCATCCCGCCGAGGCCCACCGCGCCGGGGTCGGACCAGACGTGGACGGCCCGCAGGCGCGTCCCGCGAAGCCCGGCCTCCTCGAACGCGAAGGCCAGCGCCGGGTCCGTCAGCGGCGGGCCGTCGACGCCGACGGCGATCTCCCTGCGCTCGACGGGCTCGACGTGGCGTACGACGACGGTCGGCACCGGCGTGTGCGTGACCACCTGCAGCGCGGTCGAGCCGAGCAGCAGACCGGCGACCGAGCCCACGCCGCGGCTGCCGACCACGACGAGCGAGGCGTCGCGCGCCCGTTCGACCAGGGCGCGGGAGGCTCCGGCGGGGACCATCTCGCCCTCGACGTCGAGGTCCGGCGCACGTGCGCGCGCCGCTTCGACGGCCGCCCCGACCACCTCCTGGCCTCCGGCGAGGAGCCACTCGCGCACGGCGACCAGACGCGGGTCGACGTTCCGGTCGTACAGCCAGGGCGCGACGGCGTGCACGATCCGCAGCGGTGATCTCCGCAGGGCCGCCTCGCCGGCGGCCCAGTCGACCGCCCGCAGGCTGTGCCGCGATCCGTCGGCGCCCACGATGATCGGATGCATGACCCTCCCCCGGGCTCCCTTCGGCGTCCTGACACCTCCATCTCAGGCGGGGATCCGCCGTCGCACTCAGGGCCGTATGGTCCCGCGCCCGCGCCGATGGTCCCTACGGACCGTGTCCTCCAGCGCCGTCCGCGGGCGCCTTACCGGCCGACCATGAAAGGACCATGCGCGGCCAACCCCCGCGCCATCCGTCCGGATGAGAGCCGGCGGCTCCCGATCGCTCCGATGGGCCCGGCGACCCGCCACCACCAGGGCGGTTCCGCGCTTAAAGCGGCTCCGCTCGACCACTCCACTGGTGGTCAAGTTGTGGCATATAACCGACAGTCAGTATTGCTCCGGACGAACCGGACATGTGATGTTGAAATAGGCGATGAAGCCATAAAAGGCACAAATTGCCTGGCGTGACAATGACCCGTCATGCCGTCGGTACCAACCAGGGAGGTAGTTTCCATGGCGATTTCGAAGCGACTCGCGGTAGCCATCTCCGGTGCGGCCTTCGCGGGCGCGGCCGCACTCACGATGGGTGCGGCGACCCCCGCCGGCGCGGCCACGGCAAGCGCCCCGGCCACCGGCCAGCACATCGCCAGCCTCGCCTCATGGTGGGGTTGCGGCTGGGACTGCTGCGACGACTGCGACTGGGACTGCTGGGACTGGTGCTGACAGTCTGACCAGCACCCACCCGGTGATCCACCGGCAGGGGCCTCGTATCACCCAGAGCGGGGCCCCGAACCCCCCATCCGGAAACCCTCTCACCCACGACCGCCGCACCTCGGACCACGGCCCTCACGCTCCGGTCCGCCGTCCCGGGGCCGGATCACCGGCCCCGGGACGGCCATGTCGTGCCTGGGCCGGGGCTCTACGAAGCGGCGCGGTCGGGGAACAGGCGCGGTGCCTCGTGCAGCGCCGCCGCGGCGGCGGCGTCGCTCTGCTCGCGGCGGGCCTGGAGTTCGGCCTGGACCTGGGCCAGGTAGTTCTCGGTCTCCCGCTTGGCCGTCTCGTCGTCCCAGCCGAGGATCGGGGCGATGAGGCCGGCGACCTCGGGGGCGGCCGCCGCGCCCTGGTCCCACTCCTCCATCGACGCGCGCAGGCGGCGGCGCAGCACGTCCTCCAGGTGCAGGGCACCCTCATGCGTCACCGCGTACACCGCCTCGGCCTTCAGGTAGTCGCTCGCGGCGGGGATCGACTCGCCCAGAGACGGGTCGCCCTCGATCAGTTCGAGGACCTCATCGACGCACGAGCCGTACCGGTTCAGCAGGTGCTCGATGCGCGCGACGTGCAGACCGGCGCGGGCGGCCAGCCGGCGGCGGTCGTTCCACAGCACCTCATAGCCCACGGCCCCGGCGAGCGGCAGACGATGGGTCACCGAGCCGGGCACGTTCAGCGGCAGCCGCCCGGCGACGGCGTCCACCACGTCCTCGGCCATGACCCGGTACGTCGTGAACTTGCCGCCCGCGATGACCGTGAGGCCGGGCACCGGCTGGGAGACCGTGTGCTCGCGGGACAGCTTCGTCGTCTCGTCCGCACCGCCGGACAGCAGCGGGCGCAGCCCCGCGTACACCGCCTGGATGTCGTCGTGCCCCAGCGGGATCGTCAGGACCGAGTTCACGTGGTCGAGCAGGTAGTCGACGTCCGCGCCGCTGGCGGCCGGCTCGTCCTTGGCCAGCTCCCAGGCGGTGTCGGTCGTACCGATGATCCAGTGACGTCCCCACGGGATGACGAACAGCACGCTCTTCTCGGTCCGCATGATCAGGCCGGTGTCCAGGCGGATGCGGTCGCGGGGCACGAGGAGGTGGACGCCCTTGGACGCGCGCACCTCGACGTCGCCGCGCGCCCCCGCCAGCCGGTGCGTCTCGTCGGTCCAGACGCCGGTCGCGTTGATCACCTCCCGGGCGCGTACCGTGATCTCCCGGTCGTTCTCCAGGTCGTGGACGCGCGCGCCGGTGACGCGCTCGCCCTCGCGCACGAACCCGGTCGCCCGCGCCCGGCTGACGACCGTGGCGCCGTAACCGGCGGCGGTCCGCGCGAGCGTCATCGTGAAGCGCGCGTCGTCGACCTGGGCGTCGAAGTACTGGATCGCGCCCACGAACGCGTCACCGCGCAGCGCCGGCGCCACCCGCAGCGCGTGGCGGTGGCTCAGGTGACGGTGGCGGGGCACCGCCCCGGCGCCGCCCATCGTGTCGTACAGGCCGATGCCCGCGCTGACGTAGAAGCGCTCCCACATCCGGTGCTTCAGCGGATACAGGAACGGCACGGGGTGGACGAGGTGGGGCGCGACCCTTGTCAGCAGCAGGGCGCGCTCCCGAAGCGCCTCGCGTACGAGATGGAAGTCGCGCTGTTCCAGGTAGCGCAGGCCACCGTGGATCAGCTTGCTGGAGCGGCTGGAGGTGCCGGCCGCCCAGTCCGCGGCCTCGACCAGCGCCACGGACAGGCCGCGCGACACGGCGTCGAGCGCTGCGCCCGCGCCCACCACGCCGCCGCCCACGACCAGCACGTCGAACTCTTGGTCCGCCAGCTCGCGCACCGCACGGGCGCGATCGGCCGGTCCCAGGGATGCGGGTTTCATCGTCGGGCTCCTCGAAGCTTCGGTAGTTCGGAGGGGAATGCGGGGCGGGGCGCCGCACGACGCCCCGCCCGGTGGGGTCACCCAGGCGGGAACCCCGTGACGTCAGTCCACGTCGACCCAGTCGAGGGTGCGTTCGACCGCCTTCTTCCAGCCGGCGTAGCCCGCGGTGCGCTGGTCGTCGCTCCACCGCGGCTCCCAGCGCCTGTCCTCGTTCCAGTTCTGCTTGAGCTCATCGGTGTTGCGCCAAAAGCCCGTGGCCAGGCCGGCCGCGTACGCCGCGCCGAGCGCCGTGGTCTCGGCGACCACCGGCTTGGACACCGGCACGCCGAGGATGTCGGCCTGCAGCTCCATGCACAGCTCGTTCGCGGTCACACCGCCGTCGACGCGCAGCACGTCGAGGGAGACGCCGGAGTCCTGCCGCATCGCCTCGACGACGTCGCGGGTCTGGTAGCAGATCGACTCGAGCGTGGCCCGTGCCAGGTGCGCGTTGGTGTTGAAGCGGGACAGGCCGACGATGGCGCCGCGGGCGTCGGACCGCCAGTACGGGGCGAACAGGCCGGAGAACGCGGGCACGAAGTAGACGCCGCCGTTGTCCTCGACCTGCCGGGCGAGGGTCTCGCTCTGCGACGCGCCGGAGATGATGCCGAGCTGGTCGCGCAGCCACTGCACCGCGGACCCGGTCACCGCGATCGAACCCTCCAGGGCGTAGACCGGGGCCTCGGAGCCGAACTGGTAGCAGACCGTGGTCAGCAGCCCGCTCTTGGAGCGGACCAGCTCGTTGCCGGTGTTGAGCAGCAGGAAGTTGCCGGTGCCGTAGGTGTTCTTGGCCTCGCCGACGCCGAAGCAGACCTGCCCGACCGTCGCCGCCTGCTGGTCGCCGAGGTCGCCGGACAGCGGCACCTCGCCGCCGAGCGGGCCGTTCGTCAGGGTCGTGCCGTAGAAGTCCGGGTTGGACGACGGCTTGATCTCCGGCAGCATCGAGCGCGGCACGCCGAAGAAGGCCAGCAGCTCGTCGTCCCAGTCAAGCGTCTCCAGGTTCATCAGCATCGTGCGGCTGGCGTTGGTCGGGTCGGTGACGTGCACGCCGCCGTTCACTCCGCCGGTGAGATTCCACAGCAGCCACGTGTCGGTGTTGCCGAAGATCGCGTCGCCGGCCTCGGCCGCCTCGCGTACGCCGTCGACGTTCTCGAGGATCCACTGGATCTTGCCGCCGGAGAAGTACGTGGCCGGCGGGAGTCCGGCCTTGGCGCGGATGACGTCGCCCCGGCCGTCGCGGTCGAGCGCGGAGGCGATGCGGTCCGTACGGGTGTCCTGCCAGACGATCGCGTTGTAGTAGGGGCGCCCGGTGCGGCGGTTCCACACGACGGCGGTCTCGCGCTGGTTCGTGATGCCGACCGCGGCCAGGTCGGCGGCGGTGAGGTCGGTCTGGTGGAGCGCGGTCTCGATCACCGAGCGGGTGCGCTCCCAGATCTCGACCGGGTTGTGCTCCACCCAGCCCGGCTGGGGCAGGATCTGCTCGTGCTCGAGCTGGTGCTTGCCCACCTCGTTGCCCGAGTGATCGAAGATCATGAAGCGCGTGCTCGTGGTGCCCTGGTCAACGGCTCCGACGAAGTCGGCCATGGAAGGTCGCCTTTCTCTGGTGGGGGAACTCAGGCGTTCTCGAGCTCGGAGTCGTTCGGGACACGACCCGGCTCGTCGGCCTCGGCGGGCAGGAAGCGGGCGACCAGCGCCTGGTACAGCCCGGCACCGAGGACACCGCCGATGAGCGGGCCGACGATGGGCACCCAGAAGTACAGCCCGCCGTACTGGTCTCGGAAGGCGGTGCCGTACCCGGTGATGAACGAGGCGAGGCGCGGGCCGAAGTCACGCGCCGGGTTGATCGCGTACCCGGCGTCGGTCCCCCACGCCATGCCGATCGCGACGACGATGAGGCCGACGATGAGCGGGGCGAG
Organism: Actinoallomurus acaciae; assembly: GCF_042429965.1. NCBI lineage: Bacteria > Bacillati > Actinomycetota > Actinomycetes > Streptosporangiales > Thermomonosporaceae > Actinoallomurus > Actinoallomurus acaciae. Next base: position 6,122 of record NZ_JBHLZP010000188.1, on the reverse strand, counting down.
GTTGGCGGCGGGCGCGGAGTTCTTCAGGTCGGTCACGGCGAGGATCAGGAAAAGCAGGATCGCGGTGCCGATCACCTGGTCGCGGAAGGCGCCCCACGTGTGCACCGGGAGCGCGCCGTTGCCGGGCAGGGTGGAGAAGACGCCCTGAGTCTTGATGGTGTGCCCCGGGTCGACCTTGCCGAGGACCTCGGAGTAGTTCCACCGGACGATCAGGGCCGCCACGAACGCGCCGAGGAACTGCGCCAGCGAGTACGGCGCGACCTTGCGCCAGGAGAAGCCCTTGAAGACGGCGAGCGCGACGGTCACCGCCGGATTGAGATGAGCGCCGCTGATCCGGCCCGCCACGTACACGCCCAGGGTGACGCCGAGGCCCCACGCCCAGGCGATGCTGTCGTGGTCGCCGAGGGCGCCGCCCACGACCTGTGCCACGACGCCCACCCCGAACAGGATCAGAATCAGCGTCCCGGCGAACTCCGCGGCCAGTTCACCGGCCAGCCCTGGGATCTTCAATCGCTCTGCCACGTCTCCTCCTTGATGATGAAGCCCGGTGGGGACATCACGAGGCACCGCCATGCGAAGGACGGTGTCCCGGGGCGGAACAGCGCCTCTCACAGCTGACCGGACGGTAGGTCGGCGCAGGCAGAGGGTCAACAGACATGTGCCGACATTGTCGAACGCCGCCCTGCGTTGCCAGCTCCGGACAATCTCCCGCAGGCGTTTCGGGGTGATCTGGATCACTACTGGGGGCGTTCGGGCGACTACGGAGCCCGATAATGTCGACATTGTCGAATATGTGCCGACATGACGTATCATCCGCCTCGTGCCCGGTCCGGTTCAGTCCATCGAGCGAGCGGCGGCGATCCTGCGCCTGCTCGCGCGTGGATCCGGCCGGCTCGGGGTGAGCGAGATCGCGGGCTCGCTCGGCCTGGCTCGCGGCACCGCGCACGGCATCCTGCGCACACTCCAGGGCGTCGGCTTCGTCGAGCAGGACGAGGAGACCGGCAAGTACCGGCTCGGCGCGGCGCTGCTGCACCTGGGCACGAGCTACCTCGATGTGAACGAGCTGCGATCCCGCGCGATCAACTGGGCGGACGCGCTCGCGGCGCGCAGTGGCGAGGCCGTGCGCATCGGCACGCCGCTCGACGGCAAGGTGCTCGTCGTCCACCATGTCTTCCGGCCCGACGACACCCTGCAGACCCTGGACGTCGGCGCGCTCCTGCCGGCCCACGCGACGGCGCTGGGCAAGGTGCTGATGGCCTACGACGCGGGGGCCACGGCCGCGCGGCACGGTGGGCTCGAACCGTTCACCCGGCGTACGACGACCGTTCCCCGCGAGCTCGCCCGCATGCTGGCCGAGGTCCGTGACATGGGATGGGCGGCCGAAGTGGAGGAGATGACGGTCGGGGAGGCGGGCGTCGCCGCTCCCATCCGGGGGCAGGGCGGCCTGGTCGTCGGCGCCATGGGCATCACCGGCGCGGTCGAGCGGATCTGTGGCCCCGGGGGACGGCCGAAACCGACGCTGGTGACCGGCGTACGCGACGCCGCGCGCGCGGTCTCCCGAGATCTCGGGGCCTCACGCTGGTGAGACCCGTGGAGGTGGGGACGCGATGGTAGAGCGCTATGTGATGGCGGTCGACCAGGGCACGACGTCCACACGCTGCATCCTTTTCGACCACGGCGGGCGCCTGGTCTCGGTGACGCAGCGCGAGCACAAACAGCACTTTCCCCGGCCCGGATGGGTCGAGCACGACGCCATGGAGATCTGGCGCAACCTCGAACGGATCGCCCCGGAGGCGGTCGCCCAGGCCGGGGCCACCCCCGACCAGGTCGCCGCGCTCGGCATCGCCAACCAGCGCGAGACCACGGTGATGTGGGACCGGCACACCGGCCGGCCGATCGGCCACGCGATCGTGTGGCAGGACACGCGCACCGACCGGCTCGTCGACGAGCTGGCCGCGCGCCCGCGGGCCGGCATCGTCCGCGAGCGCTGCGGGCTGCCCCTGGCGACCTACTTCTCCGCCCCGCGCATCCGCTGGATGCTCGACAACCGTCCCGGCCTGCGTGAACGCGCCGAACGCGGCGACGTGCTCTTCGGGACGATGGAGAGCTGGCTGATCTGGAACCTCACCGGCGGGCCCGAGGGCGGCCTGCACGTCACCGACGTCACCAACGCCGGTCGCACGCTTCTGATGAACCTCACGACCCTCGACTGGGACGAGGAGCTGCTGGCCTTCTTCGGCGTGCCGCGGGCGATGCTGCCGCGGATCCGGCCCTCGACCGAGACGTACGGGCCGGCGCGGCGCGTGCTGCCCGGCGTGCGCATCGCGGCCGCGCTCGGCGACCAGCAGGCAGCGCTGTTCGGGCAGACCTGCTTCGCCCCCGGCGAGGCCAAGTGCACGTACGGCACCGGCGCCTTCCTTCTCCTCAACACCGGCAACGAACCGATCCGCTCGACGCACGGCCTGCTCACGACGGTGGGGTACCAGATCGGCTCGGAGCCGGCCGTCTACGCGCTCGAAGGGTCCATCGCGATCACCGGTGCGCTCGTGCAGTGGTTCCGCGACGGGCTCGGCATCATCTCGAGTGCCCCGGAGATCGAGACGCTGGCGCGCACCGTGGACGACAACGGCGGCTGCTACATCGTGCCCGCCTTCTCCGGGCTGTTCACGCCGTACTGGCGCAGCGAGGCACGCGGCATCATCGTCGGCCTGACCTCCTACATCACCAAGGGGCACCTGGCCCGCGCGGTGCTGGAGGCCACCGGCTGGCAGACCCGCGAGGTGGTCGACGCGATGAACGCCGACTCCGGCCTGGCGCTCAAGGCGCTCAAGGTGGACGGCGGCATGACCGCCGACAACCTGCTCATGCAGTTCATCTCCGACGTCCTGGCCGTGCCGGTGATCCGGCCGATGGCCGCCGAGACCGTCTCGCTCGGCGCCGCGTACGCCGCCGGGCTCGCGGTCGGCTACTGGCCCGACCTGGAGGGGCTGCGGCGCAACTGGCACCGTGCGGCCCAGTGGCTCCCGGCGATGGACCCGGCACGCCGCGAGGTGGAGTACGACAACTGGCGCCGGGCCGTGGAACGCACCTTCGACTGGATCAAGCCGGAGAGCTGACGAGCCACGGACCAGCGCCGCCCGTCCGTGGTCACGCCCGGCCCACCCAGTCGAGGCAGAGCACGACGGCGTCATCGGCGAGTTCGATCCCGCCGTAATAGTCGAGCAGGCCGCGCGTGAGCGTGCGCACCGTCTCCGACGGGCTCTGCAGCTGGGTCTGGCGCAGCGCGGCGGCCAGCGCCACGGTCCCGTACGTCTCGCCGCGCGGCGACCGGGCGGTGTGGAAGCCGTCGCTGAAGATGACGAGGCGGTCGCCGCTCTCGACGAAGAACTCCTGCTCGGTGTAGCGCGTGTCGTCGAACATGCCGAGGGGAAGCTGTGCCTCCAGCTCGACCGATTCGACCGCGCCGTCCCGCAGGCGGAAGATCTTCGGTGACCCGGCGTCGATGGCGCCCACCCGGCCCGTCGCCACGTCGAACCGCAGCAGGAGCGTGGAGACGTGACGCTGCCCGTGATGCTGGTTGTAGATCGTCTCGTTGGCGAGCGTCGCCTGGTCGACGAGGTCGGCCCCGGACCGGCGGGCGTTGCGGAGGGCGCCGACGGCCAGCTGGGTCAGCAGCGCCGCCTCCGCGCCCCGTCCCATGCCGTTGGTCACCGACACGATCAGGTGCTCGGCCGAGGTCGACCAGTCGAAGTTGTCCCCCCAGATCGCGTAGGCGGGCTCGAGCTGGCCGGCGAGGTGGTACTCGTCGGTCACGCACGAGCGTCCGGGCAGCAGCTCCCACTGGATCTCCGCGGCGAGGGTGAGCCGGCTGCGCCGCCGGGCACGCCGGAAGACGTCGGTGCCCACATCGGCGATCTTCAGCGCGCGGGCCACGACGCCGGCGACCACGTACAGCTCCTCGCGCGTCGCGGAGTCCGGCTCGTCCTCCAGGACGACCGTGAGGACGCCGCTGCGGTCGCCGAGCACCGCGAGCGGCAGGTGAAGCTCCCAGACGTCGCCGTCCCCGGCCTTGGCCGTCACCGGTTCCTGCGCGGCGAACGCGCGGCCGGCGGGCGTGCCGTCCATGCGGAACGCCGGCCGCCCGGAGACCACGGGGACGAGGAAGTCGAGCCGGTAGTCCGCGAGGAGCAGGTCCACGGAGACCGCTCCGTAGGCCTGTTCGATCGCGGTCGCCACGGCCCCCGCCAAGGCGTGTGGCTGCGCCTCCCAGACGGCGCGTTCGATGGTGCTCAGCTTTTCTTCGGGCATGATCTCGTCTCGGTCGGTCGGCCGCACGCACGCGGCGGGTGGCTCGTGCGGCGCATGAGGAGTGACTGCACACGCGCGATGGGTGACAGGCGGGGTATGGTGGCGGATGTGGGTGATTCATCGCAGCTGTCGGAATGCGCTGCTGCGATCGATCTTGCAGCCGAGGCGCTGGTCCGAATCTGGACCGGTCCGCAGAGCACACCCGGGGTGCCGGTGACCCAGCTGCGTGTTCTGTTCGTCGTGGAGCAGAGCGGAGCCATCAACCTCAGTCGCCTGGCGAACGAGCTCGGCGCGCTCCTGTCGTCGGCCAGCAGGCTGTGTGACCGCCTCGAGGCCGCTGGGCTGATTGTACGTGAGTCCGGCCAGCAGTCCCGGCGAGAGATCGCGATCCGGCTGAGCCCCGACGGCGAGGCGCTGCTCGAACGCGTACGCCGCGAGCGGCAGGAACAGATCACCAAGGTCCTCGCGCAGATGCCCGCGAACGCCCGCCAGGCGCTGCTCACCGGCCTCACCGAGTTCCAGAGCGCGGCCGACACGCGACGGCCCGGCTCGGAGCGGTCCTTCTCGATGCCCGCCTGAGGCTCGGGCACCATCCCTCAAGGATCGTCGGTCACCACGCCCTCGTCATCCCTCTCGCGGCGGACGATCTCCGGCCGCGACCCGATCCGGAACATCAGCAGGCAGGTGTCGTCCTCGCGCGCGCTGTCACGCAGCATCTCCGACAGGACTCTGTCGGCGACGGCGTCCAGGTCGCCGTCCGCCCGGCCGAACGCGCGCGCGAGCCGGTCGATGCCCTCGCCGAGGGGGACGCCGCGCCGTTCGATGAGGCCGTCGGTGTAGAACAGCACGATCGAGCCGGGCGCGGGCCGGATGCCGAACTCCTGCAGGCCGGCGCCCTCCAGCGGCATGCCGAGCAGGAAGTCGTGGCCCTCCAGCACGGCGACCGCGCCGTCGGGCGCGCGGACCAGGGGCGGCGGGTGCCCGGCGTTGGACCAGCGCAGCAGGCCGTCGGGCGACACCTGGGCGAGCACCGCGGTGGCCAGGTCGTCCGGCTGCAGGTGCGACAGCATGCGGTGCATGCGGGTGAGCACCTCGCCCGGCCCGTCGGCGTCGACGGCGTACGCCCGCAGCGTGGTGCGCAACTGCCCCATGAGGGCGGCGGCCTGCAGGCCGTGGCCCGTGACGTCGCCGACCGCGGCCATGATGTCGCCGTCCGGGCGCTCGAACGCGTCGTACCAGTCGCCGCCGACGTTGAGACCCGCCTCCGCGGGCAGGTAGCGGGCGGTGAACCGGAGCCTCCCGGCCGCCGGCAGGTCGGTGAGCATGGCGCGCTGGAGGATCTCGGCGACGTCACGCTCGCGTTCGTAGCGCAGGGCGTTGTCGGTGGCGGCGGCGGCGAGCCGGGTCAGCTCACCGAACACCACGACGTCCTCGGCGCCGAAGGAGTCCGCGGGCGGCTCGGCGGCCAGCACTCCGAGCGTGGCGCCGCGCGAGATCAGCGGGATGGCGAGGAGCTGCTCCCGGTCGAAGGTGGTGTCGACCTCCGTGACCGCCGGCTCATCGCCCGGCGCGCGGGTGGCGTGCTGCGTCCGGCCGCTGGCGAAGGCCTTCTCCACCAGCGGCGGAGGACGGCCGGACCCGGGCGCGGGCGGAAGGGGCTCGAGCAGCCCGGGCTCGCGGACCAGCCACACGGTCATCGCGGACGCGTGGCGCGGGACGACGATGCCGCGCAGCCGGCCGAGGATCTGCTCGTGGTCGAGCGACTCGGACAGGACCGCGCCGGCGTGGGCGAGGAAGGCCAGCCGGGCGCGCGA
>NZ_JBHLZP010000187.1:0-14675 GCF_042429965.1 Actinoallomurus acaciae | reverse complement strand
ACGGCGCGCCGCTCCGGCAGCAACGGCGGCGGGCTCATCCGCGCGACGGGTCCGGCCGCGAGGCCCGGGCTGACGCCGATGCCCCGCAGCGTGTCAGGCATCGCTCGTTTCCTCCGCGTCCAGGTCGCGGGCGAGCAGGGCCGCCAGGGAGTCGAGCGCCTCGTCGGCGCCCGGCCCGTCGGCCTCCAGGGTGACCTCCGTGCCGTGCCCGGCGCCGAGCGACAGGACGGCGAGCATGCTGGCGGCCGGTACGGCCTTGCCCTCGCCGACCCGGATCTTGACCGGGACGCTCTGCTGGGAGGCGGCCTTCACGAACAGCGCCGCGGGCCGGGCGTGCAGGCCCGTACGGGACGCGATGACCACGGTTCGCATCGACATGTCTACTCCCGTCAGGGTTCGATGGTGACCTTGATGGCGGTGCCGCGGGCCACGATGTCGATGCCCTCGAGCACGTCCGCGAGCGGCAGGCGGTGGGTGATCAGATCGGCCACGGGGACCGCGCCGGAGGCGATGAGCTCCAGGGCACGGGCGTTGTGCGCCGGGCTGGAGCCGTTCGCGCCCACGATGGTCAGCTCCCGGTAGTGGACGAGGTTGGAGTCGCAGGCGATGACCGGGTTGTCCTTGGGCAGTCCGCCGAAGAAGCTGATCCGGCCCTGCCGGGCGGCCATCTGGAGCGCCTGCTCCTGCGCGGCGCCGGAGGCGGCGGCGGTGATGATGGCGTCGGCGCCCCGCCCGTCCGTCAGCTTCATGACCTGGTCGACCAGGTCGGTGCCATGAAGCGCGGCGTCCGGCTTCACCCGGTCGGCGGACATGGCGAGCCGGTCGGGGTTGATGTCGGCGAGGAAGACGCGGGCGGCGCCGCGGGCGCGGGCCAGGCGTACGTGCAGGCAGCCGATCGGGCCGGCACCCATGATCACGACGTCGTCGCCCTCGCCGATGCGCGCGAGCTCCTGGCCGTTGAGCACGCAGGCGAGCGGCTCGGCCACCGACGCCTCGTCGAACCCGATGCCGTCGGGGAGCCGGTTGAGCCCGTCGACGGCGAGCACCTTGGCCGGCACGATGGTGTACTCGGCGAAGCCGCCGTCGTAGTGGTACCCCATCGACTCCTGGTTCGGGCACACGGTCATCCGGCCGCGGCGGCACTCCTCGCAGGTGCCGTCCGGGATCGCCGCGATGACCTGGACCCGGTCGCCGGGGTTCCAGCCGGTCACGCCCTCGCCGAGCTCGACCACCTCGCCGGCGATCTCATGGCCCATGACCCGCGGCGGCCGGATGTGGTGGTGGCCGAACTTGGAGATCTTCACGTCGGTGCCGCAGGTCGAACAGTTGCGCACCCTGATCTTGACGTCCCCGGGGCCGGGAGACGGCTCCGGTGCGTCCTCGACGCGGATGTCTCCGGGTGAGTAGAAGCGGGCGACCTTCACGCTGGTTCCTCTTCTCCGGCCGGCTGCAGCAGCCGGACCACTTCATCGATGTCGTTCGTCTCACGGAGGGCGCGTGCCCGGTCCGGGTCGAGCAGGATCTGGGCCAGTTCGGACAGCAGGCGTACGTGACCGTCGCCGCGCGCGGCGATGCCGATGCACAGCACCACCCGCTCCTCGCCCCAGGCGACGCCGTCGGGGAAGCGGACGAAGGAGACCGCGTCGTGCCGTACCGCGTCCTTGCCGTTCAGGGTGCCGTGCGGGATCGCGACGCCCTCGCCGACGTACGTCGACACGGACCGCTCACGCTCGAGCATCGTGTCGACGTAGGACGGCTCGACGGCACCGGCCACGACGAGCGCCTCTCCGCACTGGCGGATGGCGTCGTCGCGACCGGTGGCCGCCGCGTCGAGCCGCACGGCGCGACGGTCGAGCAGATCAGGCACTGATCTCTCCACCGTTCTTGATCGCGGTGACGAGCTTGGTCACCGCGGGGTCGCCGAGGAAGACCTGGAACTTCACGATCGGCTTGCCGCCGGCGCCCGCGGCCGCGCGGTCGGCGAGTCCCTGGTGACAGACGACGACGTCGGCGTCGTCCGGGATCGAGTTGACCGGGGTGTGCTCGACCGTGACCGAGTACTTCCTCAGCTCCTTGCGCAGCTGGCTGGCGAGCATGACGCTGCTGCCCATGCCGGCGTCGCAGGCGACGATGATCTTGTGGACGTCTTTGCCGTTCATCTGAATCACGCTCCGTGGGGTGCGGTCTCGGGGGCCGGGGCCTCGTCGCTCTTCGTCTCGTCGGTCGTGGTCTCCGCCGCGGGCGTCTCGCCCGCCGCGGCGTCGGGCTCCGGTTCGGACTCATCGTCCCCGTTGAGGCGGCCGAAGCCGAGCAGGACCGAGCCGACCGCGAAGGAGACCGCCGCGGCGATCAGGACGCCGAGGAAGACCCCGAAGTATCCGCCTCGCGGGGTCTCCGCGGCGTAGGCGAAGATGCTGCCCGGGGACGGGGTGGCGACCAGGCCGGCGTTGGTGATCATGAATGTACCGATGCCCGCCGCGCCGCCGGCCATCGAGGCGAGGATCAGGCGCGGCTTCATCAGGATGTACGGGAAGTAGATCTCGTGGATGCCGCCCAGGAACTGGATGACCATCGCGGCCGGCACGCTCGGGCGCAGGGATCGCGGGCCGAACAGCAGGTAGGCGGCCAGCACGCCGAGGCCGGGGCCGGGGTTGGACTCGATCATGAACATGATCGACTTGCCGTGCTTGGCCGCCTCGGCGACACCCAGCGGGCCCAGGACGCCGTGGTTGACGGCGTTGTTGAGGAACAGCACCTTGGCCGGCTCCACCAGCACCGAGGCGAGCGGCAGGAGGTGGTGGTGGATCAGCCATTCGACGCCGTTGCCCGCGACGTCGGTCACGTGCGTGACGATCGGCTTGATCCCCCAGTTGCCGAACACCGCCGCCGCGCCGCCGATGATGCCGGCGGAGAAGTTGTCCACCAACATCTCGAACCCGGGCTTGGTGCGGTCCTGGATGTAGCCGTCGACGAGCTTGAGCACGTACGCGGTGAGCGGACCCATGACCATCGCGCCGAGGAACATCGGGATGCCCGCGCCCACCACGACCCCGATGGTGGCGACCGCGCCGACCACGGCGCCGCGCTGGCCGTGCACCATCCGGCCGCCCGTGTACCCGATCAGCACGGGCAACAGCACGTTGATGGTCGGGTCGACCAGGGCGCCGAACTCCTTGTTGGGCAGCCAGCCGGTCGGGATGAACAACGCGGTGATCAGACCCCAGGCGATGAAGGCCGCGATGTTCGGCATCACCATGCCGGCGAGATGCCCGCCGAGTCTCTGGATCTGGGCCTTGGGCCCTTGCCCGGTGATCTGTGGTGTGTATGGAGTGGCCATGGAGGGCCTCCCTTAGGGGGTTCGGGAATCTAGGCGATGAGTGATCGGCCGAGGTCCGGCCGCGCGTGGATGTGAACGATGTCGCGCCGGATGTCCCCCGGCCGCGGCATGCGGCTGGCGGGCAGGCGCACCGCGGCGGCCCCCCACGCCAGCCCTTCGGCGAGTGCCGCGCTCCCCCGAGCGCCCGCGGCCAGGAACCCGGCGAGCAGGGCGTCTCCGGCCCCGACCGTGCTCCTCGCCGCGGCGACCGGCGCCTCGCCGATGGTGACTCCGTCGTCCTCGACCAGCACGGCGCCGTCGGCGCCGAGACTGGCGAGCACGGTGCCGGCCCCGCGTTCGCGCAGGGCCTGTGCCGCCTCGACCGCGTCGCCGACGCTGTCGACCGGATGGCCGACGGCCTCGGCGAGCTCCTCCCGGTTGGGCTTGATCAGGACCGGGGAGGCCTCGACCGCGGCCAGCAGCGCCGGGCCGCTCGCGTCGACGGCGACCTGCACGCCCGCCTGTGTGAAGAACTCACACATCTGGGCATAGATCCCCGCGGGCACTCCCGGGGGCAGGCTGCCGCACGTCACGACCCAGCTCGCCGACTCGGTCGCGGCGAGCACCGCGTCGGCGACCGCGCCGAGCTCGGCGCCGGACAGCGGCTCGCCGGGCTCGTTCAGCTTGGTGACCGTGCCGTCGGGCTCGGCGATCGTCACGTTGGATCGGGTGCGACCGGCGACCGGGACCGCGCTCAGCGGGATCCCGTCGGCCTCCAGGAGGCGTACGAGCTGCTCACCGTCGGCACCGCCCACGGGCAGCACCGCGACCGAGGGCACCTGGTTGGCGAGCAGGGCGCGCGAGACGTTCACCCCTTTGCCTCCGGGGTCGAGCCGCGCCGACGTCGCCCGCGTCATCGTGCCGCGGACGAGCCGGTCCACCTCGATGGTCCGGTCCAGACTGGGGTTGAGCGTCAACGTGACAATCATGCCGCACCCGCACAGCGCCGTGCCGCCCGATGTCTTCCCTCGGCGCACATCGTGTTGCTTCACCGCCGTTTCTTTTTGGTTTCCATTTGTTTACGCCCATATGGGTCCGGGCGTCAATAGCAAGACCCCGCGACCCACACATTCGGGCGTGGGAGTCGCGGGGTCGGGGTGTCCGTACGGACGTCAGCGGCAGAGCAGCCGGCGCAGCACGCCGGTGAGCGCCGCACCGGAGGCGGCCCCGTCGCCACGCCAGGCGACGAAGCCGTCCGGCCGTACGAGCAGGGCGCCCTCCGGTCCGATGCCGTGGCGCGCCTCGAGGTCGTCGCCGTCGAGGTCCTTGCCGAACCGGTGGACGTCGATCGGCAGGCCCAGCTCCCGCCCGGCCTCCTCGGCGGCCTCCGGCCAGGTGGCGGCCGAGCCGGACAGCAGCACCCACCGCCGCCCGTACAGGTCGAGGGTGGAGATCGGCCGTCCGGCCAGGGTCACCGGCACGTGCGGCGCGCGGTGGCCCGGCTGCCCGCGCAGCTCGCGGGGGCGCAACGGCACCCGGTCCTCCCCGCCCTCGACCGCCGCGGACCGGTAGCCGTAGCCGAAGACCATCGCGCTCATGTCGATCAGCTCGGGCTCCTCACCGGCCGGCAGGCCCATCCGGCCGCCGGCCATGGCCTGCGCCTGACGGAGCGTGCGAGCCCCGACCGCGTGGCGTTCGGCGTGGTAGGTGTCGAGCAGGGCCGGGCCCGCCTGACCGCCAATCACGGCGGCGAGCTTCCAGGCGAGGTTGTGCGCGTCCTGCACACAGGTGTTGCCGCCCAGACCACCGGTCGGCGGGACGATGTGGGCGGCGTCGCCCGCGATGAGGATCCGGCCCACCCGGTAGTCGCGGGCGAGCTGCGCGCCGATCGGGAACCCCAGGACGGTCACGTCGGTGCCCGGGATCTGCGGGCGCAACGTCACCTCCACGTCCGGCAGCCCGGCCGCCTCGCGCAGGAGGCCGGCGCAACGCTCGGGCGGGTAGTCGGCGGGCGACTCGTGCTCGGGCGAGTAGCCCACGCCGAGGATCCAGCGCTTCCCGGCGTCGTCGTGGGCCATCAGGACGGTGCCGGGCCGCGGGTGGTTCAGGTAGGCGATGCTGACCGGCCGCCCGCGCAGCGCCGGCGTGAGATCCGCGTCGGCCATCACGGTGATCGTGTGGAACAGCACGCCGGGACCCTCGACCGGCACGCCGAGCCGCTCTCGGATCGGGCTGGAGACGCCGTCGGCGGCGATCAGGTAGTCGGCGCGGATCGTCTCGGCCGAACCGTCGCGCAGGTCGGCGACCGTGGCGGTGACCCCGTCCGCGTCCGCGCGGAAGCCGGTCAGCTCGGTGGAGAACCGGAGGTCGGCACCGAGCTCCTCGGCCCGCGCGCGCAGCAGGATCTCCAGCCGGTCCTGGTCGATCGGGCCGTACGAACACGGACCGGCGTCCCCGTCGAACCCCTCGTTCGGCTCATCCGGGCTGACATACCGCTCGTCGGCCAGGGTCTGCGCGATCACCGGCATCCAGGTGTAGCCCTCGCCGCTCGCGAAACAGGCGTCCTTGATCGCGGACTCCACGCCGACCTGGCGGAACAGCTCCATCGTCCGGGGGTTCACTCCGCGCAGCCGCGGGTGGATCAGCAGGTCCGGGTGTCGCTCGACCAGCACGCAGGGGACGCCGTGCCAGGCCAGGAAGACCGCGGTGGACAGACCGGTCAGGGCACCGCCGACGATCAGGACCGGGGTGTGACGCTGTGACATGTCGAAGCTCCCATCAAGTAATGACGCGAGCTAAGGTTGCTCTAAAAGCGAGAGAATAGTCAAGTCATATCTCGAAATGTCTCCGGTGAAGGGGGCTCAGGGGCGGGGGATGTTGCGGAGGTTGGAGCGGGCGAGCTGCAGCATGCGGCCGACACCACCGTTGATCACCATCTTGCTCGCCGACAGGGCGAAGCCCGTCAGCTGCTCCCCCGTGATGCGCGGCGGGATGGACAGGGCGGCCGGGTCGGTGACGACGTCCACGAGCGCCGGGCCGTCGTGCCGGAACGCCTCCCGCAGCGCCTCGCGGACGTCGCGCGGGTCCTCCACGCGAAGCCCGTGCGCCCCGGCCGCGCGGGCGATCGCCGCGTAGTCGGTGGCCGGGTAGCCCGTCCCGTACGGCGGCACGCCCGCGACCATCATCTCCAGGTCGACCATTGCCAGCGATGAGTTGTCGAACAGAACGATCTTGACGGGCAGCCGCCGGCCGATCACCGTCAGCAGGTCGCCCATGAGCATCGAGAGGCCGCCGTCCCCCGACATCGAGACGATCTGCCGCCCCGGCGCGGCGAGCTGCGCGCCGATCGCCTGCGGCAGGGCGTTGGCCATCGAACCGTGGCTGAAGGAGCCGATGACGCGGCGACGGCCGTTCGGGGACAGATAACGCGCGGCCCACACGTTGCACATGCCCGTGTCCACGGTGAACACCGAGTCGTCGGCCGCCTCCTCGTCCAGCACCGACGCGACGTACTCCGGGTGGATCGGGGTGTGCCGCTCGACGCCCCGTGTGTAGGCCGCGACGGCGCCCTCCAGCGCCTCCGCGTGCCGCTTCAGCATGCGGTCGAGGAAGCGTCGGCCGGGCTTCTCCCGTACGAGCGGGAGCACCGCGCGCAGCGTCTCACGCGCGTCGCCCCACACGGCCAGGTCCAGCCGGCAGCGGCGGCCCAGGTGCTCGGGCCGCACGTCGACCTGGGCGATCTTCACGTCGTCGGGCAGGAACCTGTTGTACGGGAAGTCCGTGCCGAGCATGAGCAGCAGGTCCGCCTCGTGCATCGCCTCGTACGCCGCGCCGTAGCCGAGCAGGCCGGACATGCCCACGTCGAACGGGTTGTCGTACTGGATCCACTCCTTGCCGCGCAGCGCGTGGGCGACCGGCGCCTTGAGGCGTCCGGCCAGCGCCATCACCTCGTCGTGGGCCCCCGCCGTGCCGCTGCCGCAGAACAGCGTGACGCGTTCGGCGTCATCGATCATCCGGGTGAGCGCGGCGATCTTCTCGTCGGCCGGGCGGATCGCCGGGCGGTGGGTGACGAGCGCGAGCTGGGCGGCTCCCGCCGGGGCGTCCATCGCCGCGACGTCACCCGGCAGGCACACCACCGCGACGCCCGACTGCCCGACGGCGTGCTGGATCGCGGTCTGCAGGACACGCGGCATCTGCCCGGGACTGGAGATCAGCTCGGAGTAGTGGCTGCACCCGGCGAACAGCCGGTCGGGATGGGTCTCCTGGAAGTACCCGGTGCCGATCTCGCTGCCGGGGATGTGGGCGGCGATCGCCACGACCGGCGCCATGCTGCGGTGCGCGTCGTACAGGCCGTTGATCAGGTGCAGGTTGCCGGGCCCGGCGCTGCCGGCGCATGCCGCGAGACGGCCGGTGATCTGGGCCTCCGCGCCCGCGGCGAAGGCGCCGGCCTCCTCGTGCCGTACCTGGACCCAGTCGATGCCGGGCGTACGCCGGATGGCGTCGGTGACCGGGTTGAGGCTGTCGCCGACGATGCCGTAGACGCGCTCGACCCCCGCGCGCACGAGGGTGACGGCGACCTGATCGCCAATGCTCTGCCTGGCCATTCGTGAGTCCCCCCGCTCGGCGACGGCCGCACCGACCTCATACCCGGGCGGTCACGCCCCGTATCGGGACGAACGGCCCGGCCAGAGGGGGATCCGTATGACGAGCGCGGTGCCCGCGGCGCTCGGGCTCTCGACCCCGACCGTGCCGCCGAGCGCCTCGACGCGGTCCTTCAGGCCGATGATGCCCGGATCGCCGGGACCGGGGGTCGTTCCGGCGTTCCCGTCATCCTCCACGCGCAGGCCGATCTCGTCGTCGCCGGCGTCGAGCCGGATCCGTACGAAGGACGCGGACGCGTGCTCGGTCGCGTTCGCCACCGCCTCCGCGACGATGTAGTAGACGGCCACCTCGAGCCGCTCGTCGAAGCGCCGGTCGACGTTCAGATCCAGCTCGACCGGCACCCCGGCCCGGCGGGCGAGCGCCTTGATGGCGGGTCGCAGGCCGCCCTTGGACAGGATCGCCGGGTGCAGGCCGCGGGAGATCTCCTGCAGGTCCTCCAGTACGTCGGAGAGCCCCTCGGCGGTCGTGGAGAGCCGCTCGCTGAGCACGCTCTGGCCGTCGGGGACGCTCGTCTCCGCCGCGCGCAGCTCCAGGCCCAGGGACACGAGCCGCTGCTGGGCGCCGTCGTGCAGGTCGCGCTCGATCCGGCGGCGGGTCTCGTCGGAGGCGGCCACCAGCCGGGCACGGGCGGCGGTGAGCTTGGCCCGGCTCTCGGCGTTGGCGATCGCGGTGCCGACCAGCTCGGTGTAGTCGATCATGCGGGCCTCGATGCCCTCGGGCTGGGGTTCCTCCGCCGTCGTGAACGCGATCACCACGCCCCACAGGCGTCCCTCGACGACCACGGGACAGCCGGTCCCGGACCTGACCCCGCGCGTCCGCGCCCAGACACCGATGCCGCTGGTGGCGCGCTGGTAGTCGGTCATGCGGGCCGGGCGGCCGGTCCGCGCCACCGATGACTCCAGGCTCCGGCCCTCCAGCGACCAGCTCGAACCGACGGGCGGAGCGGCCTCGGCGCGCTCTTCCGCCTTCCAGGACCCGACCACCGTCTCCATCCGGTCGGGCTCGAAGCGGCTGATCACGACGAAGTCCGCGCCCAGGATGCGGCCGAGCTCGGCGGCGACCGTCCCGAACGTCTCGTGCGGGGAGACCGCGCGCGCCACGAGAGTGGCCACGCGGCGCAGCGCCGCCTGCTCCTCGGCGATCCGGCAGAGCTTGTGGTGGCTCGTCTCCAGCGAGTGCGCCATCGTGTTGAACCTGCGCTCGAGCAGGCCGATCTCGCCGAGCGACGTCTCGGGCATGCGGACGCCCAGCTCTCCGCGGGCCAGATCGGCCGCCATGATCGACGCGCGGCGCACCGGCCGCACCAGGGCGCGTGTCAGGTACGAGGTGAAGAGCAGGGCCAGCGCGATCGAGCTCACCGCCGCCGCGCCCGCCGCGGCCATGGCACGCCGTGACGCCTTCATCGAACGCTGTTCGTACCGAGTGGTGAGCGAGCTCTGGACGCTCACGAAACGGTCGAAGTCGGAGCGTAGAGCCGCGACACGCCGTTGTCCCTCCGAAACCGCCTGGGCGGGTGGCAGGCTCGGCTGCCGCCCCTCTTGCAACGCGGTCACGAGCGGAACCGAGAAGTCGTCGAGGTAGGACGTCGCGGCGCGCGCGATCGTGTCGGCGCGTTTCGCCTGGTCGGTGTTGATCTCGGCGGCCAGGCGCCGGAACTCCGCCGTCTCGGCGGGAAGGGCGGCGCGGGCGGCCTTCCAGGGCCGCAGGAAGATCTCGTTGCGGGTGATCTCATACCCGCGCGCGCCCGACTGCATCTCCACGATGAGCCGTTCGAGGCGGTTCGAGGCGGCGAGCACGTCCTCCGACCGGCCCGACAGCGTCGCCGCGTGGCGCAGCCCGGCGATCGCCCCGGCGAGGAGCAGGAACGTCGCGGCCATCAAGATCGCGAACAGCGTGGTCGCGATGATCATCCGCCGGCTCAGTCCCCCTGGAGCGACGGCCCTCGACGACGGGGACGTCCATCCGGTCACTGCTCATCCTCTCGACCAGCGAATACTGGCCGATAATGAGATTAGGGTTGGTGTGGAATCACTCTACGTGCGGAGGAGAGTGATGGTCGAACGTAAGGCGCGGATCGCCCTGGCCGAAGACGACGTGCTGCTCCGTGCGGGGCTCGCGAGTCTCCTCGAACGGTCGGGGTTCGAGATCGTCGCGCAGGCGGGCGACGGCGAGGAGCTCATCGCCGCCGTGCGCGAGCACCGGCCCGATGTCGCCATCGTCGACATTCGCATGCCTCCGGCGTATGAGACCGAGGGGCTGGACGCGGCTCAGGTGATCCGCCAGGAGTTCCCCGAGATCGGGATCCTCCTGCTGTCGGCGCACGTCGAGGTCGACCAGGCGACCGAGCTGCTCGCGGCCGGCCAGCGGGTCGGCTACCTGCTGAAAAGCCGGGTCACCGAGGTCCGGGAGTTCATCGAGACGGTGGAGCGGATCGCCCAGGGCGGCTCCGTGGTCGACCCGGGGCTGGTCCAGGAGCTCCTGACCGCCCGCCACAAGGACGACCCCCTGGAGGGCCTGACCGAACGCGAGCGCGAGGTGCTCACGCTGATGGCCGAGGGCCGGTCGAACGCCGGGATCGCCAACCGCCTGTGGATCACCGAGGGCACGGTGGAGAAGCACGTGCGCAGCATCCTGGCGCGGATGCAGCTGCCGGAGACCGAGGATGATCACCGGCGTGTGCTCGCCGTGATCACCTTCCTGGACAACCGTTGACCACCACGCTCGGTGATGGGTTCCGGACGTGCTACCTGCCCTAGCCGGGCTGGTGGGAGGCGGTCGGGTCGATCTCGCTGATCATCTTGCGGATCGCCGGACCGGACAGCTCCGACTTGGGCAGGAAGCCCAGGGCGGCGCTGCCGGCGACGATGTCGGCGAAATCGTCCGCCGGATAGGTGGAGATCAAGATCACGACCGGTTTGGCGGGCGACTTGTCGATGAGCAGACCGGCGAGCTCGACGCCGCATTCGTCGCCGAGGCACACGTCGACGAGGGCGACGGTCGGGCGGAGTTCACCGACCTTCTCAAGCGCCTCCTGGCCGCCTGACGCAACACCGACGACATCGATGCCGTCCCGCTCGAGAACACCACGGGCGGTCTCGAGGAACCGGTCGTTGTCGTCAACGATCAGACAGCGCATGTCCATGACCCCAGTCTGACGAACCGATGGCCGAATACGCATTGCCGCTAACCGGAATATAGGCCCTACCGCTGACCGGGCGCCACTGGAGAACCCGCGAAAGGCCAGTTCAGAGCCGCGTCCGGTGGCGCGGGGTCGGCCCTGTACCGGCTAGCAGGGGGGTGGGCACTGGCGCTGGCAGGACAGGCGAATGGTGGGTGGCGGCGCAGACACGGCGCGCCGGAGGCGCGATTGTGGAGGCATAACCGGAAAACCAGCCGTGAGAGGAGGAGGCGTCATGTGCCAGCACTGGCCGCAGTGCCCCGAAGCCACTGCCGAGGACCACACCGCGGCACGCGTCGTCTCCGCGCACCCGGAGCAGGGCTGGAGCCTGCTCTGCAACGGTGTCGTGGTCTTCGATGACACTGGCGAGCTGTTCCCTGATGGACACACCGTCTCGCCCCACCGGGCCCGTCCGCTGACGCCGGCCGCCTGAGCCCCACCCGCCCCAGAACGAGTACCAGAACGAGCAAAGGACCGCCCTATGCGCCGCATCCGCGTCACGGTCAGGCGGCCGCGCGACATCAGGATCCCCGAGCTCGACCTTCGCTCCCCGTCCGGCCGTCCGCTCCCTTACTGAACGGCCGGCCCCGGGCCGAGCCCGTACTCCCCCACGGCCGTCCCCCAGGCCGAACGGACCGCCGTGCGGTCTGGCGACGTTGGCCCCCGTCGACCAGGCCGTACGGCCGGATCCCGCTCCCTCGCGCGGCGGCGGGTCGCCCGTCCTCAGTCGCCGGGCAACTCGTCGCCGTACCAGCGCTCGATGAGCTGCCGGGCGATCGAGATCCGGCCCGGCAACCCCAGCTCCCCGGACTCCGTGGCGGCCCGCAGCTCCGCCCGGGTGAACCAGCGGGCGCTCTTGATCTCCTCGCCGTCCACCCGCAGGTCCTGGCCGTCGTGCGCACGGGCGAAGAATCCCAGCATGAGGCTGCGGGGCAGGGGCCACGGCTGGCTGCCGAGGTAACGGCAGTCGTGCACCTCGACCCCGACCTCCTCACGGACCTCGCGGGCCACGGCCTGCTCCAGCGACTCTCCCGGCTCGACGAACCCGGCCAGGATCGACATCCGTCGCGCCGGCCACTTGTGGCTGCTCGCCAGCAGCATCCGCTCGTCGTCGTGGACCAGCATGATCACTGCCGGGTCCGTACGGGGGAAGTGCTCCGAGCCGTCGACCGTGCAGACCCGGGTGTGCCCTGCGGACGCGGGCGTCGTGACGGCGCCGCAGCGCGGGCAGTGCGCGTGGGTCTGATGCCAGTTCTGCAGCGCGACGGCCTGGGTGAGCAGGCCGGCGTCGCGGTCGCTGAGCCGCGCACCGACCGCGCGCAGGCCCGCCGGCTCGGTGCCCTCGATCGCGGGCAGCGGGGCCGACACCGCGAAGTAGGCGGTCTCGTCGCCGTCGATGCCCAGCAGGTAGCGCTCGCCCTCGGGCGCCTGCTCCGGCGGGACGAACACCAGCGCCGGCTCGGGCCGTACGAGCGTCCTGCCCTCCTCGACCACGATGACCCGGGTGCGGGGGTCCGTCCAGGTCCCCGCGAGCCAGGCGTCGTCACGCCGGCGCTCGCCGACGCGGTCGAGCGCTCCGCGGGCGAGCGCCAGCCAGCCGAGCGTGGTCTCCATCACGAGGCATCCCGCCCTCGGGCGAACTCGTCCCAGAGGTGGGAGGCGGCCTCCGCGCCCTTGAGCAGCAGGGGCTTTTCCACCTTCTCGTTGGGCGCGTGGATGCGGTCCTCATCGAGCCCGACCGCGACGAACACCAGCGGAGCCTCCAGGATGTCGGCGAGGTCGGCCTCGGGGCCGCTGCCGCCCTCACGGGTGAACAGCACCTCCGTGCCGAACGCCCGCTCCATCGCCCGCCGGGCCGCCCGCACGCCCGCGGAGTCGATCGGCGAGAAGCACGGGCGCACGCCGACGCCGCTCGGGAACTCCACGCGCGACTCGACGCCGGGCGGGGTGTGCTCGTCGACGTAGGCCGCGAACGCCTCCTGCACCGCCCGCGGGTCCTGGCCCGCGACGAGCCGGAACGACACCTTGGCGTGCGCCTCGCGCGGCACGATCGTCTTGCCGCCCGGACCGGTGTGGCCACCCCACATGCCGTTGATCTCGGCGGTGGGCCGCGCCCAGACGCGCTCCAGTGTGGTGAAGCCCTCCTCGCCGAAGGCCGCCCGGCTGCCGCCGGCCGTCTCCAGCCACGCGGCCTCGTCGAACGGCAGCCGCGCGAACAGCTCCCGCTCCTCGTCGGTGAGCTCGACGACGCCGTCGTAGAAGCCCTTGAGCGTGACGCGGTTCCGCTCGTCGTGCAGGCCCGCGAGCAGCGACGCCATCGCGTGCAGCGGGTTGGGCACCGCCCCGCCGAACGATCCGGAGTGCAGGTCGGCCGACGGCCCGTACAGCGAGACCTGGACCTCGGTGAGGCCCCGCATGCCGGTGCACAGGGACGGCACGCCGGCGGCCCACATGGTCGTGTCGCTGATCACGACGGCGTCGCAGGCCAGCCGGTCGCGGTGGTCGCGCAGGAGCCGGGCGAAGTGCGGCGAGCCGGACTCCTCCTCGCCCTCGACCAGCATCTTGATCGTGACCGGGGGCGCGGTGGTGCCGTTCGCGGCCAGGTTCGCCCTGAGCCCGAGCGTGTGGAAGAACACCTGGCCCTTGTCGTCGGACGCGCCGCGGCCGATGATCTGGTCGCCCCGCTCGACCGGCTCGAACGGCGCGGTCTCCCACTCCGCGAGCGGCTCGACCGGCTGCACGTCGTGGTGGCCGTAGACCACGACGGTCGGCGCGGCGGGATCGGCCGCGGGCCACTCGGCGAACACGGCCGGCAGGCCGGGGGCGTCTCGGGTGCCGGTCTCCCAGATCTCCACGACGGGGAATCCGGTCTCGCTCAGATGCGCTTCGAGCCATTCCGCGGAGCGCCGCACGTCATCGCGGCGTTCGGGGTCACCGGAGATCGACGGGATCGCGAGCCACTCCTTGAGCGCGGCGAAGAAGCCGCTCGCGTTGGCCTCGATGAATTCGCGTACGTCCATTGAACCGCTTCCTTGCAGGTGCGACGTCTCTGGCACTCTAATGCCGTGACCGTCTTCATCGATCGCCCCCTGTGGCCCGCCCGCGGACGGTTGTGGTCCCACATGGTCAGCGACCTGTCGTTCGCGGAGCTGCACGACTTCGCCGCGCGGCTCGGGATGCCGGCACGGGCCTTCGAGCGCGACCACTACGACGTGCCCGCCGACCTGTACGAACCGGCGCTGCGGCTGGGCGCGGAGCCGATCGGGTCACAGGAGCTGGTGGCCCGCCTCATCCGGGCGGGGCTGCGCCGCCGGAAGCACTCCCCAAGAGCATGAGCTCGGTCCCGACGTTGTGCCGTGCGGCGGCCTCCCAGCGCACGCGTGCGGGCGCCGTGCGATACAGCGCGGGCAGGGCGAGCAGGCCGCGCAGGATCTCCGCGCGGCCGGCGCGGAAGGCCTCGTCCGGCACCGCGGCGTACTCCTCGCGGACGGCGGCGGCGTACGCCGCGTAGCGGTCCGG